>CAYOGU010000063.1:0-10780 GCA_964403345.1 uncultured Syntrophus sp.
GTCGGCCTACCTGGAGATGCAAGGCGCCGGCAAAAGGCAATACGCAACAGGAAGGAAAACCACGCGATGATTGCATCCTTCTATAAAACGGCCCTCGGGGTCCTGATGATCTTCCTGACGGCAGGCTGCGCCGCCTACCCCATTGGGCCCGCAGGCTCCCCGGCATCGCCGGATCGGCCCCAAGAGAAATCCGGAGCCGCCTACCATTTCCTTCTGGGGAACATCCATGCCCTGAACGACAACCTGGAGGAGGCGATCCGAGAGATGGAGGAGGCAAGGCGCCTGGACCCCGCCTCCCCTGATCTGTCCAAGGAGGTTGCTTCGCTCTACCTCGAAAAGGGGGATACCCAAAAGGCCCTGGAAATTTGCGAAAAAACCCTGGAAGAGCATCCAGACCACGTCGATACCCTCTTGCTTCTCGGCGGTTTCTACCTGAACCAGAGGGACTACCGGAACGCCGCACTCCAGTACCGGCGCGTGATCAGCCTGGATCCGAAGAACACCTCGGCCTATTTCTATCTCGGGACGAGCCAGGCGGAGTTGAAACAGTTCAACGACGCCGTCGCCTCGCTCCGGGAACTCGTCCGCATCGATCCCGATCATTTCATGGGGAACTATTACCTCGCCAAGATCCTGGCTGAGATGAGTCGTTACGCCGAGGCGGAGGAGGGGTTCAAGAGAACGCTGGTCCTGAGGCCCCAGTTCGAATCGGCCCTGATCGAGCTGGCCGTCCTTTACGAAAAGCAGAAAAAGATTCCCCAGGCGATCGAGGTCTACCGGCAGTATATCGACGCCCATCCCGCGCGTCTGCAGGCCCGAATCAAACTGGGAGAGCTGTACCTCAGGGAACAGCGCCACGACGAGGCGGAGGAGGCCTTTCAGGAGGTCCTGAAGCTGGAGCCTGCCAACCGTGAGGTTCGCTTGACCATGGGATTGATCCATCTGGAAAGGGGCCGACATGCCAAGGCTATCGAGACGATCGCCGCCCTGGTGGCCGAATCCCCGGCGGAATATCGTCTCGTCTATCTGCTCGGCACGGCCTACGAAGAGACCAAGGATGACGGGAAGGCCCTGGAAACCCTCCGGACGATCCCCGCCCAATCGGACCAGTTCGTCGCCGCCCAGGGCCGCATCGCCATGATCCTGAGGAGACTCAAGCGGGAGGATGAGGCTATCGAAACCTTGCTCAACGCGATCCGCCAGAAGAGGGACGTCCCGGTCTTCTACACGGCCCTGGCCTCCCTCTACGAGGACCAGAAGCGATTTCCGCAGGCCGAGGCCATCCTGAGGGAAGGGTTCAAGGTCCTGCCCGACCACATCGATCTTCACTACGGCCTTGGCATCCTCTTCGAAAAGACCGGCCGCTTCGAAGAGTGCATCGCGGCGATGCGGACGATCCTGAAGCAGGACCCGGACCATGCCGACGCCCTCAACTTCATCGGCTACCTCTATGCAGACCGAGGCATCCACCTCGAGGAGGCGGAGAGGATGATCAAGAGGGCCCTCGAACTGAAACCGGGGAACGCTTACATGATCGACTCGCTGGGATGGGTCTACTTTAGGACAAACCGTCTGGCCGAGGCGATCCGTTACCTGAAGGAGGCTTCTGAAGCCCTTCCCGAGGATGCGGCCATCCTCGAGCATCTGGGAGACGCCTACGTCAGGGTGGGGCAGGCATCCGAGGCCATGGAGGCTTACGGCCGCGCCGCCCGGCTCAACCCCGAAAACGCCGCCCTCAGGAAGAAACTCGATGACCTGCTCAAGAAGAAGACCCCCTGAGGGGCTATGTCTGAGATGGGGCGCAACGACCACGCACCGCCCAAGCACCGGAGGGAAGCCTTTCGTCCATGAACCCGTGAGATCCGGCCCCGATCCCGGGAGCGGACTCGCAGGCCGCTTCCGGGCCGCCTTTCTGATGACGGCCCTGGCCGGCATCCTCCTGTCCGGGTGCGCAGCCGTAAAGCCCGCCGTGCCGTCCGTCACTTACGTCTCGCCGGAGGCCGCCCTCGGCGCCCTGAGCCTCCCGGTCCCCTCCGCGGCCCTCACGGCCACGGCCCGGATCGAGATCCTGACCCGTTCCGAACGCTACCCCCTCAAGGCCGCCCTGATCCTGAAGGAACCGGCATCTCTGAGGCTGGAATCGATCCCGCTCCTGGGTCCCCCTGATTTTGTCCTCACCCTCCACGACGGCCAGTTGCGCGCCTACTTCCCCCAGAGGGGGACCTTCTATGCCGGGCCAGCCACGCCCAGGACCCTCTCGCGTTTCCTCCCTCTTGCCATGCCGCCCGCCGAGATCGTCCCTCTGATGATGGGTCGCCCTCCGGCGGAAGATCCCCTGGCCAGGCCTGTCCTGAAGGGAGGGAAAGAAGAAGGGCTCTACCGCGTGGACCAGATCGTCCTGGGCGCAAAGGCCCGTTCCCTATGGATCGATCCGGCGGGGGGCCGTCTCGCGAAGGTCCGGACCTTCGCGGCGGACGGCAGGGTCCTCTACACCGCCGAATTCGATGAACACATCCGTGTCGGGAATGCCTGGACGCCCCAAAGGCTGGTGATCACCGGGCAGGACGGTTCGGTCCGGATTGCCTACACGGACATCGCCCCCCTGGAAGAGGAAGCCGACGTCTTCGTCCTCCTCCCGGAGGGGATCACCCCGATCCCCCTGGATTAGGTCGCAGCAGTCGGTTATTTGATCTCGAGCAGTCTCGCACGGGCGATCCGTGCCTGGCTTGTGTTGGGATAATCCTTGATGACCTGCTGAAATAACAGCTTGGCGCTCGCCTTGTCCCCCAACTTCAGGAAGGAGAGGCCCTGTTTGAGGAGGGCATAGGGAAGCTTGTTCCCCTCGGGAAAATTCTTGACGAGCTTGTCATACTCAATGATCGCCTTTTCGTACTTCTTCTCGAAGTAGTAGCATTCGCCGATCCAGAACTGGGCATTGTCGGAGAATTCGGTATCGGGATACTGCTTGAGGAAGTTCTCGAAGGCCTCCCGGGCCCGTTCGTACTTGGCATCCCTGAAGAGCTCATAGGCGGCGGCGTAGAGGGCCTCCTTGTCCGTCTTGGCGCCCTTGGTGGGAGCTTCCTTGGGTGGCGCGACCGACGTCTTGCCGTTCTTCTCGGGGGCCGCTGTCCCGTCGGCCGTTTCGTCCTTCTTGCCGACCCCGAGGAAGTTCTCGATGAAATTGACCTTGAAGGTCAGGCTGTCCAGTTTCTCCTTGAGGGCCTTGTCCTCCTCCTCGCGCCGGTTCGTCTTGGACGCCGTCGAGCCAAGGTCCTTCCTGAGGCTATCGATGGACCCGCGGATCTGCTGGATCTGCGAACGGATCTCGGTGAGTTCGGCCCGTCCCTCCGCCTGGGAATCCCGGAACGACTGGAGGGCGCTGCCGGCCTTGCCGATCTCCCCCCGAAGGGCGGCAATCTCATCCTTCAGGCCGGTCGTACCCTGCTCGACCTCGGCGATCCTGTCGTTGGCGACCTGGATCTGGCGGTTCAGATCGCCGCGCACCCTCCCCAGATCCTCGGTGGTGGCGCAACCCGCGACGGACAGACAAATCAAAAGAACGGACAGATGATAGACTCGCAAGACCCTTCCCTCTGCAATCCCAAAGGCCCCGAATGAAGGAGCGGTTCCGCCCCCGCCAAATCGACAACGGTCCCGTGAGCCCCGCCGCAGGCGGGACCCACAGGACCATTTCTGCACAGACCGGCCGTTCCAAAGAGCACCCTCTCACGTCTTTCTGAAGGTTCTCCTTTCGCGGTTTTCCCTCCGAGCGGGAAACCGGCCTTATCCAAACATCCTCAATGCCGGGAAAGTTATTTCACCGGCGGGAAGATGACGAAGTGGGCCCTTCTGTTCTTCGCCCAGGCTGCCTCGTCATGTCCCTTGTCCACGGGCATCTCTTTGCCGTAGCTGATCGTCTTGATCCGGTCCTTCTCGATCCCCAGATCAACAAGGTACTTGGCGGCCTCGTCGGCACGCTTCTGACCGAGCGCCAGGTTGTATTCCACGGTCCCCCGCTCGTCGCAATGACCCTCGACAACCAGTTTGTAGTCCTTATACTTCAGATAGGCCGGGGCGCCCGCCTTGAGGGTCGCCTGGGCATCGGGTTTGAGATTGTACTTGTCGAAATCGAAGTAGATGTCCGGGATCTGCAGTTCCTTGAGGATGGCCGCAGCCCTGGCCGCAGCCTCTTTCTTTTCCCGCTCGGCCGCTTCCCTGGCTGCCTTCTCCGCCGCTTCCTTCGCCGCCTTTTCTCTCAGGGCCTGCTCGCGAAGCGCCGCCTCCCTGGCCGCCGAATCGTCCACCGGGGCGGCCTGAACCGCCGGCGGCGCGGTGACAGCCGTATCCTTCACGGCCGCCTTCTTGGCGCAACCGGTAAGAAACGTTAGGGAGAGACATAAGACCAGGGCGATCAGCCCTACCCATACCGAATTTCTCTTCATCACCAATCTCCTTTCTTAAAGCAGTAATGTCGGAAATCAATTATGTTTTCAAGCGGCCTTCAAATATAACCGAAAAATATAAACCACTACCGGCCTGAAAAAGCAACCAAAAATGGGATTTTTTTATTTTCCTTGTTAATTCAAATTTTTACAACGTCAGACATGACCCACATTTCCAGGAATCCGGCAGAGCCGCCGCCCCGTGATCGTCCGCCGGCGCCCGCCGCCCCCATCCCCGCTCCCTGGAGCGGTGGTCCGCCCGTCAACGGAGATCAGCGGGGGCGGGGAGACCAGAAGGGGGTCAGGCAGCCATCGTTCCCCTCGTGAAGGACGCGGGGATTCTGTCCCCCCGCATTGATGATCTCGATCCGGCTGCGGCCGTATCCCCGGATGCTGTAAACCAGATACCGGCCGTCCGGAGACCATGCGGGGGATTCATGGTCCCCCCCTTCGAAGGTCAGTTGCTGCGGGGTTCCCCCTTCCTCGTCAATGACGAAAATTTGGAAGCGGCCATTGACCGACCCCTCGTAGGCGATTTTCCTCCCCTTGGGCGACCAGGCCGGCGAGGTGTTGTAGTTCCCCTCCTGGGTCAGCCGCCGGACGTTCCCCCCGTCGGCATCCATGATGTAGATTTGCGGGGAACCGTTTCGGTTCGAGACGAAGGCAATCCGCTTTTCGTCCGGGGAACGCACGGGGGAGACATCGATGCCGTAGTCGCGGGTGAGGCGCTGGAGGAGACGGTTTTCCAGGTTCATGTCGTAAATCTCCTGGTTTCCGTCCCGGCTCAGCGTGACCAGCAGCCTCTGGCCGTCGCGGGACCAGGAACCGGGAAGGTTGAGCCCCCTGTACGAGACGATCTTCTGGGTCTTGCCGCTGGCCATCTCCCGCACGTAGATATCGGGGTTGCCGTCCTTATAGGAGGTGAAGGCCAGGTATCGGCCATCGGGGGACCAGCGCGGCGCCAGGGTCAGGGATTGGTAATCGGTGATCCGGCGGGGATCGGAACCGTCGAAATTGACCGTGTAGAGATCCGTTGCAGAGGGGCCCCGCTTGGCGAAGACGATCTGCGTGTCGAAGAGTCCCGTCTCGCCCGTAAGGGCCATGAGGATCTCGTTGACAAACTGCAGGACCATCCGGTTTCGGTCAGCCGGGGCACCGCTGTACCTCTTGCCGACCACCAGTTCCCCCTTCACGACGTCGAAGAGTCTGAATTCCGCCACCAGGTCCCGGCCGGCGGACTGGAAGCCGCCCTTGACCAGATAGTCGGCACCGATCGTCGACCAGTCCTCGAAGCGCGTGGTCTCGCCCGTGATCCCCGCCTGTGCAGGGTCCTCCAAGAAGGCCCTCTTGTCAATGAGGCTGAAGAAACCCGTGAGCAACAGATTCCGTGAGAGGGTGTCGGAAAACCAGGCCGGGAGATCGCCCTTCTCGGTATCCGGCTGCAGGGGTTTGAAATCGGTGATCGCAATGGGAAACTTTTGAAAGGATGGGGAATCGATATCGATATACACCTTGGCAAAAAGCGGGCCGGGACCGTAAAGGAAACAGAGGACCAGGGTGAACCCGACCCACAACCGTTTGATCATCTCCATGCGAAAGCCCCTTTTGGCCTTTTTGTCTGTCAACGCATCAGCTCCGATGAATGGAACCGGATCCCCACATCGATGCTGCTCTCGCCGATCCCCGCCGGGAGGGGCGGGAACGGGCTCGCCTTCCGTATGGCCCGGACGGCCGACTCGTCGAAATAGGGGTTGCCGGAACGCTTTTCATACTTGACCTCCGTGACCGCCCCGCTGCGCATGATCGTCACGTTGATGACCGCCTCCAGCACATCCGACGTGGCCTGGGCGAGGACCCACCTTCCCTTGATGCGGGCCCAAATCGCGGCATAGTAGGCCTGCATCTGGGCGTTGATCTCGGCGCTGCCGGATTGCGAGGCGGCACCCCCTCTGGCCTCGGCGGGGGCCTTCGACTGCGGCTGCTTGACCTCGGCCGGCGCTGCGGCCGCCCTCTTGCGGATCTCCTCCATCGCCTTCTCAAGGTTCGGATCCCGCTTCTTGCTCTTCTCCAGGGTCCGGATCGGAACGGATGGAAGCGTGTCGGGCTGCCTCTTCATGATGGTCTCGGAACGGTTGGATGGCACCAGTTCCCGGGCGATGGACGGGGCGCTCCGGGGCGACCGCATCTCGCCGGGCGGGCTGACCAGGGAGACCGTGTAGACCGGCCCGAAGGTCAGTTTCGGCGAGGGGAAGGAGGGGGAGAGAAAAAGGAGAATCAGGACCACCACGTGCAGCAGGACGGAGATGAGGATCATGCCATTCAGGCCGAGCCCCTCACGTCTCTCGCTGACAGGCCCTTCTGATATCATCGTGCTTCCTCGGGCGGCTCGGTGATCATCCCGAGTTTGTCGACGCCGGCCTTTCTCACCTCGGCCATGACCTCAACCACGAACCCGTAGGGGACGTTCCGGTCCGCCCGCAGATAGACTTCCCGTTCGATCCGGGAAGTGAAGATGGCTTCCAGTTTCTTGCCCAGTTCCTCAAGGGGCAGCTTCGTCTTGTTGAGGAAAATCTCCTTGGCGCCGTTGACGGTCAGGACCAGTTTCTCCTCCGCCACGTCGACGCTTTTGGCCTTGACGCGGGGAAGATTGACGTCGATGCCCATCTGCAGCATGGGAGCCGTCACCATGAAGATGATGAGCAAGACGAGCATCACGTCCACCAGGGGGGTGACGTTGATCTCGGCCATCGGCCGGCTGTCGGATGAGTTCGGGCGTCTTCGGGTCTTCATGGCCGCCTATCTCTGGACATGCGACCGCTCGACGATGTTGAGCAGCTCCGAGGCGAAACTGTCCATCTCGCTGGTCATGGTCTTGATCCGATTCAAGTAGTAGTTATAGAAGATGACGGCCGGGATGGCAGCGGCAAGCCCCGCCGCCGTCGCGATGAGGGCTTCCGAAATCCCCGGCGCTACGACAGCCAGGGTGGCCGATCCCCGGGCGCCGATTCCCTTGAAGGTGTCCATGATCCCCCAGACCGTCCCGAACAGGCCGATGAAAGGGCTGGCACTCCCCGTGGTCGCCAGGAAGCCGAGGGCCGTCTCGATCTTCGTGGTTTCCGAACTGCAGGCACGGTTCATCGCTCGCTCCACGTTGTCGATCGCGGCAATGTCTCCGATAGGGTTGCCTGCCTCCTGGCCGTCCCTTCCCGCTCCCCCCCCGCGCACCACCTTGGTGAGTCTCGCGAGCTCCGTATATCCCGCCCGAAAGACCTCCGCCAGCGAGGAGTAGCGGAACCGTTTCGCCTCGGGGAAGACCTCCGAAAGCTTGGTGCTCTTCATGTAGATCCCAATGAAGGCCTCGTTCTCCCGGGTCACTTTCCGGAGGTTGAAATACTTCATCAGAATAATCGCCCAGGAGATGATTGAAAAGAGAAGCAAAAGCAGCAGGACCAGTTGAACGACAAATCCCGCATGGATGACCATATCGAACAGGCTTCCGTGGAAATTCCCCTTCAGATTCATTGCGGCGACGGACGAAACCTCGTTCACATTCACCCTCCTTCTTGGGTCAAGATCGGTGAAATCCTAAAAAGACGGCATTACATCTAATGGAAAAGGGAGGGCTTGTCAAGGACCGATGAAACCCGGCAAGAGGGGCAGAGACGTCCGGTGCCGCGGGCCGGGCAAAGGCTGCGGTTTTCGTGCCCCGAAGAAGCGGGCAAGGCCTAGAGGAATTCTGGCGTGAAGGCGACCACGTCGTCGATCCTCGCCCTGTCGGCCAGGATCATGGCCAGGCGATCCACGCCCAGCGCGATGCCTGCAGAGGCGGGCATCCGGGAGAGGGCTTCCAGAAAGGTCTCGGGCATGGGGTAGGCGGAACAGCCGCCGAGCCGTCGCTGGAGGTTGGCCGCTTCGAAACGCCGGCGCTGCTCCCCTGCATCGATCAGCTCGGAGAAGGCGTTGGCCATCTCCAGCCCCCCCATGTAAAGCTCGAAACGTTCAGCCAGGTCCGGATCCTCCGTTTTCAGGCGGGCGAGGGCCCCGAGGGCGGCAGGGTAGTCGTAGAGAAAAACGGGCCGCCCCAGACCCAGACGGGGTTCGATGTCGGCCATCACCTCGTCGAAGCAGTCCCGGCTCAGGGCCTCCTCCGGGGTCATGGGGGCGTGGCGCGAGAAGGCTTCCCGGACGCTGACCCGCTCCCATGGCGGGGCCAAGTCGATCCGGTTCCCCTGCCATGACACGGATCCCGCCAAGCCGAGGTCCGCGGCCACGCGGCCGATCAGGGCCTCGCAGTCCGCCATCAGGTCCCGGTAATCGGCGCCCGAACGGTACCATTCCAGTAATGTGAACTCCGGAAGGTGACGCCCCCCCCGCTCCCCGGCGCGGAAGCAGCGGCAGATCTGGAAGATCCGGGGATAACCCGCCGCCAGGAGCCGTTTCATGCAAAGCTCAGGGGACGTATGGAGGAACCATTCGCCGGAGGCGACGGCATCGATATGGGATTCCGGCGCCGGGGCCGGAATCCGGTGAGGGGTTTCGATTTCCAGAAAATCCGCGGCCCGGAAAAAAACGCGGATCGAAAAGAGCATGGCGGCCCTGAGATTCAGGGCATCGGCCTTGGCGGTCAGTCTCCACGCTTCGTCCACGGTGCTCCCCTGGAGGTTCCCGAAACAGGCCGGCGTCTCCTCAACCCTTGACGCGGGTCAGGTACTCCCCGCTGCGGGTGTCGATCCGGATCTTCTCCCCCTCCTCGATGAAGGGGGGAACTTGGAGGATATAGCCCGTCTGCACGGTCACCGGCTTCGTGTTTCCCGAAACCGAATCGCCCTTGGCCCAGGGATCCGCCTTGGTCACCGTCACCTCGATGAAGTTGGGCAGGCTGATCCCCAGCGGCTTGTCCTCGAACAGGAGGATCTCCACCTCGATATTGTCCAGGAGAAAGTTCTTGGCATCGCCGACCTGATCTTCGGTCAGAAAAACCTGCTCGTAGCTCTGGTTGTCCATGAAGCAGTACTTCCCCTCTTCCTTGTAGAGGTACTGCATCTTCTTCTCCTGAAGGTCGGCCGCTTCGAAGTTGTCGACAGACCGGAAGGTCCGCTCGAACTGGTTTCCGTTGACCATGTTCTTCAGTTTGCAGCGGTAGAGGGCCTGCCCCTTGCCTGGCTTGACGAAGTTGAATTCCGTCACGATGTAGGGATCGTTATCGAGCTTGATCCGCAGTCCCTTTCTCAAGTCACTGGCTGAATACATAGGTTCCCCTTCTCCTTTTTGATGACTGCGGCCCAAGGCCGCTCCGCATGTCCCCCGTCCCCGGGACGGGGGTAGAATCTCAACATGCTTCGGGGCACTTCTCTAATCCATCTGCCCGATCTTGTCAAAAGAATGTTTACCCCCGTCCGCCGGCAGGAGGGAAAAGGGCTGGAGGGGGATCTTCCCCCGCCCCCCCGGACAGTCGAGCACGTAGCGCGGCAGGCACAACCCCGAAACGTTGCGCCACAGCCGCTCCATGATCCCCAAACCCGTCCAGAGTTCGGCCTGGAAGTGCCCTGTCCCGCGGACCGGATCGCACTGGAAGAGGTAATAGGGCCGGACCGAGATCCTCTCCAGGCCGTAGAGCAAGTCCCGCATCGTCCCGTAGTCGTCGTTGACCCCCCTGAGCAGGACCGACTGGTTGGAGACGGGGATCCCGGCAGCCAGGAGCCTCTCGCAGGCCTCGGCCGACTCGGTCGTGATCTCCCGGGAGTGGTTGAACTGGGTGTTGAACCAGAGGGGCCGGTGTTTCTTGAGCATCGCGCAGAGGCCGGGTGTGACGCGCATCGGCAGCGTGACCGGCACCCGGCTCCCGATACGCAGGACCTCCACATGGGGGATTGCCCGAAGTGCCCCCAGAAACCAGTCCAGAAGGCCCTCGGCCAAGAGAAGGGGGTCGCCCCCGGAAACGATCACCTCCCGGATGGCCGGGGTCCTGGCCACATGATCCACCATCGCATCGAGCCTCTCGCGGGCCCCGCCGGGCCTCTTGGCGCGCCACAGCCGTTTGCGGTTGCAGTGCCGGCAATGGAGGGCACATGTACTGGTGGCGATCGCCAGGGCGCGATCGGGATAACGGTGGATCAACCCAGGAACGGGCATCGCCTCTCCCTCGCCGAGCGGGTCCTCCTCCCCGCCCAGGGCCGGATCCAGTTCCCGCGGATCTGGGAAGCACTGTCTGCGCAGGGGATCCCCGTCATCGGCCGGATCCATCAACGAAAGGTAATAGGGGGTGATTGCGACGGGATAGGCGCGGATCACCGGTCCCCAGGCGGCCAAGGATGCCACGGACCTTCCGATCACCGCCG
>CAYOGU010000063.1:10790-13952 GCA_964403345.1 uncultured Syntrophus sp.
CTGCCACCGCCAGTCGCGCCATTCCGCGCCTCGCTGCTCCCAGAGTCCCGCACCGATCTTGCCACCGTATCCGACCACCGACCCCCCTTTTCCCCGTACTCCCGGGCAGGGTTCCGAAACCGTCCAGATTGGAAACCTCACCCCGGGGCTTCGGAAACCGATCTTGTCGAAGGTCCCCGGAAGCGGAGGCTTCTATCATAATTCTATCCCGCCGAAAAGGAGAATATCAAGTACAGTCCGCGGGATTCGCGAAACACCCGCTTGGGGTCATCGTTCAGAAATGATTTGCTTTGTCCGTTCGGATTTTATATCTTTTTATCGTAAGCGGGATCCCTTCCGAACTGGCCCTTCGGAGACCGGAATCCAAATTGGGCCCATTCCGTCACCATCCCGACAATCTTCCAGACGTCCTCCATCCGGGAGGACATAACCAGGAGAAGGGAGATAGCCACATGAACGCATTTTCACAGGATGAGCTCAAGGCGTTGATGGGAAAACATCGGGGTTTGTGCATTTCGATCTTCATGCCGACTTTCCGCACCGGTACGGAGAGTCAGCAGAACCCGATCCGGTTCAGGAATCTCCTGCGCCGGGCCGAGGAAAAACTGCTGGCCGGCGGTTTGCGGTCCCAGGAGATCAGGGAGCTGCTCGAACCGGCCCAGGCGCTGGCTGGAAACATCCCTTTTTGGCGGCGGCAGAGCGACGGTCTGGCGCTTTTCCTCTCGGCGGACCTCTTCCGCAGCTTCTGCCTCCCCGAGGCCTTTGAAGAGCGCATCATCGTGACTGATCGTTTCTACGTCAGGCCGCTCCTGCCCCTGTTGAGCGGCGACGGACGCTTCTATATCCTGGCCCTGAGCCAGAAGGAACCCCGGCTGTTGGAGGGGACCCGCCAGAACGTGCGGGAGATCGAGATCGAGTCGGTCCCCAAGAGCCTCACCGAGGCGCTGCAGTACGACGAGTCCGAAAAGCAGGTCCGCTTCCGCGCCGGCTCTCCCGGCGGAGGCGGCATGGCGATGGTTTCCGGACACGGAGGGGTCGCCGAAGATGCAAAGGACAATCTCCTGAAATACTTTCGCCTGATCGACCGGGCCCTGCACGAACTGATCGGAGACGAAAGGGCCCCCCTGGTCCTGGCCGGAGTGGACTACCTCTTCCCCATCTACCGGGAAGCCAACACCTTCCCCCGCCTGATCGAGGGAGGCATTGCGGGAAACCCCAAGGGGGTCAGCGCCGAGGCCCTCCACCGGTCAGCCATGAAGATCGTCACCCCTTTCTTCCAGAAGGCCGAGAACGACGCCGTCGCCCTCTACCGTCAATCCTCGGGAACGGGTCTGACCTCCACCGATATCGGGGAGATCGTCCCGGCCTCCGCCCACGGACGGGTCGGATCGCTCTTTATCGCTGTCGGTCGCCACAGATGGGGAAAATTCAATCCGGATACTGGCGCCGTCGAACAGCACCGGCAGATGGAGGAAGGGAGCGAAGACCTCTTCGAGGTCGCAGCCATTCAGACGTACCTGAACGGCGGATCGGTTTTCATCCTGCCGACAGATCGGATGCCCGATGCCAGCGACCTGATCGCCGTTTTGCGCTACTGACCTTGGGAATCCCTCTCCATTCCGGGAAGGACCTCGGCACCCTCGCAGGGCTTTCCCGGCGTCAGGTCGGAGCGGACGCTTCATGCGGAGTCTGTGGGCCCGGTCACGACCAGCCCCTTTCAGCCCCCTTCGTCCCCGGTTGGAAGGGGAAGCTCCGCCGATTCGCCGGGCGTCCCCTCATCCCCGGCCGGGATCCGGCGTCCCTTGTAGATGTACCGATCGAAAAGGCGGTGGTAGGGGGTCCAATCCGACTCCTCGGCACGGGCCTCCCGGATGGTTTCCTGGAAGGCGTTCACCTTGGCGTCGAGATCATCCATGTAGTGGACGATCAGGGCCTCCAGGGTTTTGGGTCTCTTGGGGGAACCGTATTCCAGGACACCGTGATGGCTCAGGATCAGATGGCGAAGCTCCATGGCTTTCTGCTCGGGGAAGCCGGGAATGGCCGCGATCTTCCGGTCGATCATCTCCACGCCCATGACGATGTGCCCGATCAGCCTCCCGGCGTCGCTGTACTCCACGATCCGCTCGAAGGAGAATTCGTGGATCTTTCCGATGTCGTGGAGGATGCCGCCGGTGATCAGGAGATCCCGGTCGATCCCCTGGTAATGGGCGGCCGCCCGATCGAGCAAACGGACCACGGAAAGGGTGTGCTCCAGAAGCCCGCCGATGTAGACATGGTGGAAGCCCTTGGCCGCCGGCGCCCTGCGGAAAAGGGCGGCGATCCCCTCGTCATCCAGGAAGGACGCCAGCAGCGCCGCCAGACAGGGAGTCTTGACCTGGGCTGCATAACCGCGGATCGCGGCGAACATCTCGTCCAGATTCCCCTTGGCCACCGGGAAAAAGTCCGCCAGTTCTACCTCCCCGTCCGCGACCTTGCCGATCTCGATGATCGAAAGCTGTATCGCGTTCTTGAAGTTCTGCGCCCTGGCCTGGATGCGGATCAGGTCGCCCTTCTTGAAGGTCTTGTCCCAGGCCAGGGCGTTGTCCCAGACCTTGCCGTCCAGATCCCCGGTCCGGTCCCTGAGCCGCAGGTTCAGATAGGGGGCCCCTTTCTGGGAGTAGGCCAGATTCTTGTCCGCCGCCAGAAAGACCTCACTGATCCGGTCGCCGGTCCGGATATCCTTAGCAAAAATTGCCTTTGATTTCAAATTGTCAACCGCCCTTCATGGGAATAGATCTTCATTCGCCCGCCCCGGACCGAACCGACCAGTGTGATCCCCGCCTCCCGGGCCATCTGAACGGCCAGGGTGGTGGGAACGGAAAGAGATGCGACCAGGGATACGCCCAGGAGTCGGACCTTGTGGACGATCTCCGAGGAGACGCGCCCCGTCCGCAGGATCATCGCCCCGCGGCAATTCTGTCCGTTGAGCAGGGCGTAACCGCCCAGCATGTCGATTGTGTTGTGCAGGCCGATGTCCTGCCGTACGGCCAGGATGTCCCCCTCCCGCACCAGGGCCGCGGCGTGGGTCCCGCCTGTCTCGTCGTGAAGCGACGCGAGCTCGAGGAAACGCCTCATCAGGTCCTGGATCTGGCCTGGCGAAACCCGGACCCCGGCCGGAACCGC
>CAYOGU010000064.1:0-13812 GCA_964403345.1 uncultured Syntrophus sp.
CTGGCCGAGCCTTACCGGTCGCAGTGCCATCCGTCGCCGGGGCTGTTCGCGGCGGCCTTGGATCAACTGCCGGCCGATCCGATCAACCGGATGCTCTACGCTGATCTCAAGATCTCCCTGCCCGCAGACATGCTCTGGAAGGTGGATACGATGAGCATGCGCCACGGCCTAGAGGTCCGCGTCCCGCTGCTTGATCAGCGGGTCTGCGAACTGGCCTTCCGGATCGGCGGGGAATGGAAGATCCGGCACGGCCGCGGCAAATACCTCTTCGTCGAAACCTTCCGGTCGATTCTGCCCAAGCTTCTGCACAACCGGCCCAAATGGGGATTCGAGATGCCCGTCAGCCGATGGCTCAAGACCGATCTTGGCTACCTCATAGACCACTGTCTGTCGCAGGAAAGGATTGAGAAACAGGGCCTCTTCCGTCACGGGGCCGTCAAGGCCCTCGTGGCCGACCTGCGGCAGGGCCGGAGGGACACGGCCTGGCAAATCTGGAATCTCATCGCCTTTCAGACCTGGTATGAATCCGTCATCCGATAGGATCAAGGTCCTGCACATCATTACCCGGTTCGACAAGGGCGGCTCTGCAGAGAACACCTTCCTCACCATCTGCGGGCTGGACCCGGGGCGCTATGAGGTCCTGCTTGTGAAAGGATCTTCTGGGACCGGCAAGGACGGACCGGAGGACGAGGCGGCCGAGGCCAACATCGCCGCCGCCGGTCGTGCTGGCGTACGGCTGCTGTCCGTCGATCGGCTGGTGCGGAACCTCAGGCCCCTTTCCGACTTGAGCGCATTTCTCAGCCTGATTCGGATCATCCGGCTCGAACGGCCCCGGATCATCCACACCCATACCTCCAAAGCGGGCATTCTGGGAAGGTGGGCGGCATGGCTCTGCCGCGTCCCCAGCATCGTTCATACTCCCCACGGCCATGTCTTCTGGGCTTATTTCGGCCCGTTCCAGACCCGGCTCTTCATTCTCTTGGAGAGGTGGACGGCCCGGATCACCGACGCCATCGTCACCCTGACGGCCCAGGAAAAGGAGGATCACATTCGGTTCCGTATCGCCCCGGAGGCCAAGTTCACTGTCATCCACAGCGGCGTTGACCTCAAGCCTTTTCTCACCGGCCCGTCCCGGGCAGAGGCAAGGCACCTTCTGGGCCTTCCGCCGAGGGACATCGTCGTCGCCACAGTGGGACGCCTAGCCGCCGTCAAAGGACAGGAGGTGCTCATCCGGGCGGTGTCCGAACTCATCGCAAGGGGGGAACGGATACTCCTCGTCGTTCAGGGCGCAGGGGAGCTTCGGCGGAATCTGGAGGATCTGGCTGGCCAACTGGGCATCGCCCGGCAGGTCCGCTTTCTAGGATGGCGCCCCGATGTGGCCCCCCTTCTGGCCGCCTGCGACCTCTTCGGCTTTCCCTCCCGTAACGAAGGGATGGGTAAGGTCCTTGTGGAGGCGATGGCGATGGGAAGGCCGATCGTGGCCAGCGACGTCGGGGGAATCCGGGATCTTGTAAGCCCAGGGGTAAACGGGCTGCTCGCTCCGGTCGGGGATATCGGGGCCTGGGTCGAAGCGATTGCCCGCCTGTCCCGTGACCCGGAGACTTGCCAACGGATGGGCAGTGCCGGACAGCGGATGGCGTCCCGCTACAGCTCGGAAGCCATGATAAAAAAGATTGACCAGCTGTATGGAACATTGCTAAATGAATACCGTACGGTGGGCCCGTAAAGCCCTTGCGTCCGGCCGTTCCGGTCGCTCTTTCCCGCAGGGGAATCCGGCTCCGCACAGAGGTCCTTGATCCAGGCCAGGACGGAGCGATTACGCGCGAAGCGCTTGGATAAAAGATTCAGAGATCGGAGAGAGGTCCATGAAGAAACCAGGGAACCGGATGGAAGCGCCCTGCTTTTTTCTAAGTCATCTGTTTTCCGCCATCCTGACGGTTATTGCGGTGATGGGACTCCCGGGGGGGCCGTCGGCCTGGGCTTACGATCAGGTGCCGGCCCTGGTGGACCTGCGTACCACATACAGCGACGGTATGTACGATCCCGAAGCCCTCGTCCAGATGGCCGTCCAGAAGGGGTTCGGCGTCATTTTTCTGAACGATCATGATCAGATGGTCATGGAATACGGCCTGCCTCCCCTCCGGAACCTGATCAAGAAGAGGGAAGAGAGGAACTCCATCAACAAATTGGGAGCTGAGGCCTATCTTGCGGCCATTGCTGGGATCCGAAAGAAGTATCCCGATGTGATCCTGATCCCCGGCACTGAGAGCGCCCCCTTTTATTACTGGACGGGCAGCCCGCTCACCGGAAGCCTGACCGCCAACGACCATGAACGGCGGATCCTGACGATGGGGCTGGAGAAAGCCGAGGACTACAGAAGCCTGCCGGTTCTGCACAGCCCTTACGGTCGGGTCGATCTGAAGGCCGTACTGCCGGCGCTGTTGGCTTTCGGCCTTTCCTTCCTGATCGCCCTCTTCTTCATCTTTAAAACGGGTATCTGGCGTCTGATTGGGGTGATGCTGGCATTGGTCAATACCGGCTTCTTCGTCAACGCCCTGTTTGTCCATCCGTTCCCCTTTGATCCTTATCACGGCAAGCAGGGGATGGCCCCCTACCAGCTTTTCCTCGACTCGGTCAGTCAGAAGGGAGGGCTCACCTTCTGGAATTATCCTGAGACCCGTTCTGGCGTGAGGACCCTGGGTCCTGTCCAGCTCAAGACTCTCCCCCATCCGGAAGTTCTTATAGAAACGAAGAACTATACAGGCTTTGCCGCTCTCTACGGGGATACGATCACGATCACGGAACCGGGAAACATATGGGATATCTGCTTAAACGAATATTGCCGCGGCTTCCGAGAGCGTCCGCCCTGGGGGATCGCCACCGCGGACTTCCACAAGGAGGGAGGAGCCGGCCAGAATCTGGGAGACTTTCAGACTGTCCTTCTGCTTGCTGAGAAATCCCCGGCGACTGTCATGGCGGCTCTCAGGAACGGCAGGATGTACGCCTGTCAGGGAAGATATCCCCAGATCCCGAGGCTGGACGAATTCACTGTCTCGGCCGCCCAACCGGAGGCGGCTCCCCGGATGATCTCCGGAGGAGAGATCCTCCTGGAACGCAATCCGCGAATCCGGATCACCGTCTCCGGACCAGAAGGGGCCCAAGGGGATGTTGAGGTACGCCTGATCCGTTCCGGGACCCTCGTCAAAACATTCAAGGGGAAGCTTCCCCTGAGCATAGACCACACGGATATCCTGGAAACGCCGGGAGAAAAGGTCTACTACCGGATGGACATGACAGGGTACGGGACCATCGTTTCCAACCCGATCTTCGTGACTTTTGCCAAATGATTGTGGCCGTCCATCAGCCCCAGTACCTGCCCTGGCTTGGTTATTTCGATAAGATCGATCGTGCCGATGTCTTCGTGCTGCTCGACAACGTTCAGTTCAAGAAGAACGAGTGGCAGAACCGCAATCGGATCAAAACGGCCTCGGGCCCCCAGTGGCTGACCGTTCCGGTCACCTATGCCTTTCCGCAGCGGATCAACGAGGTGGCCATCAATCGGCGGGACAACTGGCGGCATAAACAGCGACAGGCCCTTTTGTCCAACTACCGGAAAGCCCCCTTCTGGGATGAACTCGCCCCTTTTGTCGAAGAGATCCTGTCGCCCGATTGGGATTTTCTCGCCCCTCTGAACATCTTCGGGGTGCGGAGACTGGCGGCGATCCTGGGGATCGGGACCCCGCTGTACGTGGCTTCGGAACTTCCCGCCTTTCCTGAGGACCCGGACGGGCGCCTGATCGCCATTGCAAAGCACTTTGGGGCGGACACCTATCTGGCCGGGAGCGGGGGGCGGGATTATATGGAACTGACGCGGTACGAGCGGGAGGGCATCCAGGTCGTCTTTCAGGATTACCGCCATCCGGTTTATGGACAGCGGTTCGGCCCCTTTGAGCCCTTCATGTCGGTCGTGGATCTGATTTTCAACCACGGCAAGGAGAGCTTGGGGATACTCAGAGGTCAGGGAGGTCAGGGATGAAGATCTTAGCCATCGGGGCCCATCCGGACGACATCGAGGTCGGTTGTGCCGGGACACTGGCCAAATACGCGCAAAACGGCCACGACGTTTATCTGCTCATCATGACGGAAGGGGACATGGGCGGAGATCGGTCCATCCGCAGGAAAGAGCAACTCCGGTCGGCCAAGATCCTCAAGTCCTGCAAGGTGCTCTGGGGCGGCTACAAAGACACGCTGCTCACGCCCCATATGAACCAGATGGTCCATGAGATCGAGGCCGTTCTGAAAAGGATCACCCCCGACTTCATCCTGGTCCATCACGAGGACGACACCCACCAGGATCACCGTTCCCTTGCCAAGGCAACCGTTTCCGCCACGCGCTACATCCGGAATGTCCTCTTCTACGAGGGACCGACGACCCAAAATTTCTCTCCCACGATCTTCGTGGACATCAAGGACACCCTCGAGACCAAACTGAGCATGCTCCTGGCCCACGATTCCCAGGTGCAGAAGACCAACATCGAGGGGCTGTCCATCACGGACATCGTCCGGTCGACCGCGGTCTTTCGCGGGATCCAGGGGAGGGTGCAGTTTGCAGAGGGTTTTGTCCCCCTGCGCCTCTTCATCAATGTTCCCAGCATACCCGGTGACCCTCATTCATGAAAGCGATTTTTCACTCCCGTCCCGCCATCGGCCATGAGGAGATTGCCGCCGCTGCCGCCGTCCTGGAGTCCGGTCAGATCTCCCAGGGAGAGCGAGTATGCCGGTTTGAAGCGGCCCTGGCCTCGCTGATCGGTTTGGACGGGGCCGTGGCGGTCAGTTCCGGAACCGCCGCCCTGCATCTGGGCCTGCTGGCCCTGGAGATCAGGGAGGGTGACGAGGTCGCGATCCCCAGTTTTGTCTGCACGGCTCTGCTCAACGCCGTCCGCTATTGCCGTGCCGTGCCGGTCCTGGTCGATATCGATCCGGATACGTTCAATATGGATGTCCGGGACCTCAAGCGGCGCTTGACGGCCAGAACGAGGGCCGTCATCGTTCCCCACCTGTTCGGCCTGTCGGCGGACATCGAGGAGATCGTCGCTCTGGGGCTCCCCGTGATCGAGGATTGCGCCCAATCCTTGGGGAGCCGTTACCGGGGGGCGTACACGGGATCATTCGGCACGCTGTCCGTGTTCTCCTTCTATGCCACCAAGGTCATCTGCACCGGCGAGGGGGGGATGATCGCGGCCCGCGATGCCTCCCTGCTTGCGAGGATCAGGGATCTGCGGGATTATGACGGAAAGGATGACGGTGCCCTGCGTTACAACTACAAGCTGACCGATCTTCAGGCGGCCCTGGGTCTGAGCCAGCTCCGCAAACTGTCGGATTTCATCGGGCGACGGCGGGCCATTGCCGGGCGGTACGATGGATTCCTCCGCGAACGAGGTCTGGCCGTGCCCTATTGTCCCGAGGATCGCGACCACATCCACTACCGCTACGTCATCCGGACGGAACGCCAGGCCGAGCTCCTCGAGGCCGGCAGGAGGGAGGGGATTGCCTATCGCAGGCCCATTTTCAGGCCCCTTCATCAAGACCTCGGATGGACCGGTTATCCCGAAACGGAAAAGGCCTTCCGGGAATGTCTGTCCATTCCCCTCTACCCCGCTCTCGATGATGCGGAGGTCGATGCGATCCTCCGTCACATCAGGACCGTTCTGAGATGAGGTAATCGTCATGTTCTCCAGGGATATTTGGTGGAAGGTTTCATTCCGGAGGATCTTCTGGATGCTGTCGGTGATCCTGTTCGGTCTCTTGCTGGTTCCCGCCGTTCGGCAGCTCTTTTTTGCGTCCCTGGGACGTTGGCTGTACATCCTGCTTTTCGCCATCGCCACCTCCGCCCTCATCACGCCTCTCATGGCTGCCTTGGCGGTCCGCACCGGAATCGTCGACACCCCAGGCGGCCGGAAGATCCACGCCCGGGTCACCCCCCTGCTAGGCGGCGTGGCCATCATGATCTCCTTTATTTCCGCCTTGGCGGCCAATATGATCCTCGACGAAAGAGACATCGCCCTGATCGCCGGCGGTACCCTTGTGGCCCTGGTGGGGCTGATCGATGACTGGAAGAACATCCCGGCCCGCTACAAGCTGATCGTCCAGGTCGTCGTCGTGATTTTCCTGATCCGTTCGGGGATCATCCTCGATCTGTTCCCGACAAAGACGACCTGGGGTTATGTGTTGAACGCCATTTTTTCCATCCTCTGGATCGTGGGCCTGACCAATGCCATGAACTTCATCGACGGGATGGATGGCCTGGCTTCCGGGGTCAGTGCGATCATCTCCCTGTTCATGGGGCTTGTGGCCTTCCAGACCTATCAACCCTTCATGGGATGGATCGCCATCGCCATGCTGGGCAGTTGCCTCGGTTTCCTTCCGTACAACTTCAGCATGAAGGAGGACCGCCAGGCGATGATCTTCCTGGGTGATGCCGGGAGCACCTTCTTCGGGTTCATCCTGGCGGCCCTGGCCATCAAGGCCGCCTGGGCGGACAACAACCCCATCGTTTCCTTCGCCACCCCGGTCCTGATTTTCTGGGTCCTGATCTTCGATATGGCTTACATCACCGCGGAGAGGATCTTTACAGGAAAGGTGAAGAGCTTCCGGGACTGGATCGATTATGTGGGGACCGACCATATGCACCATCGTCTCCTGGCCGTTTTCGGGGACAGGAGGAAGGTGGTCCTCTTCATTTTTGCCCTCTGCGCCACCCTCGGGATCAGTGCCATTACCCTGCGCAACGCCCGTCCCATCGACGGGATCCTGACCGTTGTTCAGGCCTTTCTGATTACCATCATCGGTTCCATTCTCGAATATTCAGGCAGGAATCACCAAAAATAACAACACCCAGTATGTGAAAAACTCTGACAAAGAGGGTGGTTCTCGAAACGGGGCAGGATCTGCCCCGTTTCTTTTTGCGGGGTCCGGTCCGTCCCCCGGACTTGACAGGAGTCCGGATTGGTTGAATAATGAAACCCGTGCGCATGCCGGTCGAGGAGGGAATTCATGCTGAAGGTGAAGCAGTTTCGCTACGGCGCAGACAATCTGGGTTATCTCCTTTATGGAACGGAAAGCGGCATGGCCATCGACGGCGGGTCGCCCGAGGCGATCCTTGCCTTTATCGAAGAGCAGGGCCTCTGCCTCCGCTACGTGGCCCATACCCACAATCACTCCGATCATACATGCGGCCGTGAAGCCCTTCTGGCCGGATCGCCGGCCCGACTCCTGACCCGGGCGGACCTTCCCGAAGGCGGAAAGATCACCCTGGACTCCGGGACCATCCAGATTCTCCACACGCCCGGTCATACGAATGACTCCCGCTGCTTCTATACCGGCAAGGCCCTGATTGCAGGGGATACCCTTTTCAACGGGACGATCGGGAACTGTTTTTCAGGGGATCTGGAGGGATTCTTTCGCTCCATCCGCAGTTTGATGGCCCTCCCCGATGAGACGCTGGTCTATGCGGGCCACGATTATGTCCGGGATTCGATGGCCTTTGCCTGGCGTCTCGAACCGGAGAACAAATCCATCGGGGCGTTTCTCAAACGCTACGACCCGGACCATGTCTTTTCCACCCTTGCCGAGGAGAGAAAGATCAACCCCTATTTCCGGTTCAACGAGCCGGGCATCGTGGATCTTCTGAAGAAGAGGGGGCTTCCCTGCCGGACGGAGTGGGAGCGCTGGCAATCGCTGATGAGCATCGAATAAGGGCCGGGGCTGCCTTCGCCCGGTCGCCTCCCCCTCGCTATAGGAGGCCATCCGGAGGGATCCGTTTACGACCGATGGAGCCGAACGGCGGTTCGCCGGGAAAAATTTAAGAATACCCGACACAACGATCAGGAGGGATGGTTATGAAGTTCCGTTTTGTGCACAACAATTTCAACATTCTCGATCTGGAGAAGAGCCTCCGCTTTTATCAGGAGGCCCTCCAACTCAAGGAGGTCCGCAGGAAGGAGGCCGAAGACGGGAGTTTCATCCTCGTGTTTCTCGGCGACGGCCAGAGCGAGCACCTGCTCGAGCTTACCTGGCTGAGGGACAGGAAGGAGCCCTACAACCTCGGGGACAACGAGTTTCATCTGGCGCTGGTCGTGGACGACTTTGCCGCCGCGCACGCCCTTCACGAGAAGATGGGGTGCATCTGCTATGAAAACAAAAAGATGGGGATCTATTTCATCCACGATCCCGACGACTACTGGGTGGAGATCATCCCCGCCAGACGGTGAGAGGGCCGATGAAGCTGATCTATGCGGCGGATATCCACGGCGCCTTTGAGAGGGTCAAGACCCTGCTTTACGAGACAGTGGCCGACGTCTACGTCATCTCCGGAGATCTGATCGACATCCCCTTTTACAACATGGATTCGGCGATCCGTTACCACGAGCTCCAGAACTATTTCCATGGGCTGCGGGGCCGCATGGGGAAGTCCGGTGTCATCATCGAGGATTTCGTCGACGAACTCCTCGAGGTCCCCGACATCCCGGAGACGATCCAGAGCCAGGGGACGACCTACCAGCAGTATACGATCCGCGCCCGGCGGGTCATGCAGCAAAAGTACAAGGTTCTGGAGAACATCATCTCCCTGAAGCAGAAGTCCCGTGTCTTCTGCCTGCCGGGAAACTACGACATGGACCTGAAATACACCTCCCTGCACGAACAGGACCTCCACCTCCACTGGTACCAGATCGACCAACTGCGGATCGCGGGCTATGGAGGAGCGGATGTCTGGACTGCCGGGATCCCGGAGCGCTATATCGTCAACTATCGGGCCGGGATCGGGGTGGATGAAAAACACAACGAAATGTACAGGTTCTTCAAGGCCGTCAAACCCGACATCATCGTCACCCACCAGCCTCCCCACGGCATCCATGACGGCGTCCAGTCGACGGGACCCTCCGGTTCCCCGACGCTGCGTTCCTTCTGCGACAACAACCCCGTGATCCTCTCACTTTCCGGACATATCCACGCCGCCTGCGGATTTCAGGTGGAGGAGGATACGGTCTTCCTCAATCCGTCCAACTTCGGCGAGGTCACAGAGATCACCGCAGAGGTCTATGAGGGCGGTTTCTTCTATGCCATCGAGATCGAGGGGATCCGCCTCGCCAAGGTGATTCTCAAGAAACTGGTCGACCAGCGAATCTACGATATCGCCGACTACTTCTCCCGCGACGGCCAGTGGGTGGAGCAGGTCATCGATCCGGAACGGTTCGACGCCTTCCGTCGACGGCGGAACGTGGACACGAAGGTCGCGAAATATTCCCACATCCCCGAGATCCAGCTCTACAACGAGATCAAACAGTTCTACCGGATGTTCCAGACACAGGAGACGGAGGAGCGCCTCGGGATGCTCGAGCAGGTTGTCCTCCTCATCGAGGACAAGCTCCGGGACGACATCGCGATGGATGTGGTCGGCTCGGTGAATGTCGGCCTCTCCGAGGAGAGCTCCGACATCGATTTCATCCTCTACCTGCGGTGCGACTCCCATTGCGGGGAGGATTTCACCCAATGCGATCGGTACCGGAAGGCGGAGGCGATGATCCGGGATATCCTTGGAACGAAGTGCAAGGCGGAGATCCTCGACTGCATCGACCTCAACCGGGTGGAGAAGAGCACCCGGGAGAAGAATTACGAATGCGAGATCACGCAGCGGTTCGTGGCCTACCGGTCGCTCTGCCGCCCCATCAACTACAGGGTCATCGCCCCGATCGAGGATCTTCTCAATGAGGATTTGGAATACCGCCGGGAGCTGGAGGGCAGCATCCGTTCCTATTTCAAGATTTTCCTGACCACCTCGCAGCAGGTCCGGTCGTTCAGCAAGTACGAAGCGCGCCTGAACGCCATCGGCATCAAGCTTCCTGAATCGATCCGGGGGAAGGTTCGGCAGTACCTTCAGGGGGGGGAGGATGAATCCCCCGCTGCCCCCGTTGCCTGATCGGCGATCGATGGGAGACGGGTGTAGAAGTCGTCACATTTTAACAGACCTTGAGAACAATCCTATTCACACCGACGATTTGGAGGTGCCGGGCATGGATCGATTGAACAACCACAGCATCCTGTTCTTTATCCTGCTGGGGGCGGTGACCCTCCTGTTCCTCTACCTCCTCAAGCCCTTCTTCTTTCCGATCTTCTGGGCCGTGGTCATCGCCGGGATCTTCCGGCCCTTCTACCGATGGGTCGAGCGGCGGTTGAACCGTCCCAATCTCAGCACATTGATGGTTTTTGCCGTGATCGCCTTGATCATCCTCCTGCCGGCGGGAATGGTGGGCACGCTCGTCTTCAATGAGTCGGTCCAACTCTACGAGAAACTGGGTCCGGATACGAAGACCATCGACAAGGGCTTCCAGAAAATTACCGGCGCGATCGCCGACAACCCCATCGTCCGTCGCCTGAGCATCAGCAGGCGTACCCTGAACGAAAAGATTGCCGAGGTGGTACGGAGCGTGACGAACTATCTTTTCACGCACCTTGCGGCACTGACGCAGAACACCCTTGGCATGCTGGTCCAGTTGTCGATCATGCTCTATGCCCTGTTCTTCTTCATCCGGGACGGGGAGCGATTCCTCGGGGCGGCGATGCGGATCTTCCCGTTGGGGATGGGTCGGGAGAGGCTTCTCTACGAACGATTTCTCATCACGGCACGCTCGACGCTCAAGGTGACGCTGATCATCGGCGGCATCCAGGGGGGACTCGGGGGGATCCTCTTTTTTATCACCGGGATCGAGGGAGCGATGATCTGGGGGATCCTGATGATTCTGACGGCCGTTATCCCGGTCGTCGGCTGCTCCATCGTCTGGGTCCCCGCGGGATTGTTGATGCTTCTGACCGGCCACGTCTGGGAAGGGATCCTGATCCTGGCCGCAGGGGTCCTGGTGATCAGCATGGTGGACAATCTGTTTCGTCCCGTTCTCATCGGGAAGGACGTAGAGATGCATCCCCTGCTGATCTTCTTCTCCACGTTGGGGGGGATCGCCCTGTTCGGCTTTTCCGGGTTTGTCATCGGCCCGATTGTCACGTCACTTTTGATCGCCATCTGGCAGATGTACGACGAATTCTACCGAAAGGACCTGGCGAAGGGGTAAACAGGGCCTTTCAACTCAACCGATGATCTGCAGGACCCTGAAGAGTCCCGCCGCGATGAGGGGGGAAAGGGGGATCGTCAGGAGCCATGCGCAGATGATCGCCACCGAGGATACTGGCCTGTTCGATGATCGCTATCAAAGGCTCATTGACCCTATAGAGGAAAATGCGGGCGACGGCTGCTTCGGTCATGTCGAAGATGCTGTCCATCTGGTTGACGAGGTTGTCGATATCCTCATGCTCCAGAGGTGAGAGCAAGGTCGTGTGCATCTTTTCATAGGTGATACTCGCCTCATGTCCGATGAAAATCCGGCGGCTCCGATCGCCCGGGTGCCTTTTCCCCGGATTGACCGCGGAGCCATCCCGCCGGAAGTTTTCATCGAAAACAATCCCAACCCGCAGCAAGAGGATTCTCCCCGAGATGGCTAGAATCGAGAATCTGCGGTGTGGAGGGCCTTGACGAAGATCACCTTTCCGTCGCCCTCGTCATAGAAGTCCTGCAGAAATGCCTCCTGCCGGTAACCGCAGGCCAGGTAGAAGGCACGGGTCGGCTCATACTGGGGACGTGATGAGGTGTCCGCGTAGATACGCCTGGCCCCCCTTTCGGCCATGATCCGTTCCGATTCCGACAGGAGCCGCCGTCCCAAGCCCTTCCCCTGCAGGGCGGGATCCACGACAATCCAATAGAGATCGTAACTGTGGGCGGAGCCGGGGATCGGCCCGAAACAGGTGTAACCCAGGAGGCTTTTCCCTTTCTCGACGAACAGGAAATGATAACCGCTGGTTTCCCCTTTGGCGAGCCGCTCGTCTATAAGTTCAACGGCAATTTTCGCCTCCTCTTCGGAGAAAAATCCCGTGGCCCGGACGATCCTCCCGACCTCTTCCCGGTCGCCGGGTTTCAGGTCCTGCCGGCAGGCCGATTGGATGTCTTCAGGCATCGGGGAGATCCTCCCGGAACATGAAATAGGCCGCTCCGACGAGGCAGAGCCCTGCCCAGAGATAGTCCAGTTTCAGCGGTTGCCTCATATAGAAGAAGGCGAATGCCGCAAAGACGGTCATCGTGATGATCTCCTGGATCACTTTCAACTGCCCGAGATTGAAGTACCGGATTCCGATCCGGTTTGCCGGTACCTGGAGGAGATATTCGAAAAAGGCGATCCCCCAGCTGATCAGGATGATCAAGAGGAGGGGCTTTCCGTTCATGTTCTTCAGGTGGCCGTACCAGGCGAAGGTCATAAATATGTTTGACAGGGTCAACAGGATGAAGGGTTTTAACACGTCGATCTTACCTCGTTTCAGTGATTCAACAAACCGATATCGCTAGAGCGTCTCTCCCAGGCTCTCCCTAGGCGGGTCGCTCGGGAATGTCTCTGATGATCCGGGTGAGCACCTCCCGAATCCCCAGGCCTGCCTGGAGTGCCGCTGCATAAAAACCTGCATCCGGCGAGAGGCAGGGATTGGCGTTCACCTCAAGGATCCATGGATTCCCATCCCGGTCAATCCGGAAGTCGATGCGGGCATATCCCCTGAGGTTGAATTGTTCCCAGCAGCGGAGCGAGAGTTCCTCCAGACGGGCGAGGAGGGGGGCGTCCGCCTCCGGAAATTCGAAGGACCGGGGAGTGTGGTGGAACTCGAAAGAGCCCTCCTCCCATTTGGCCCGATAGCCGACAACGCGGACCTTTCCCTCTGGATAGGCATCGAAACGGATCTCCGCGGGCGGAAGGAGCTCCGGGCCTCTGTCGCCCGCCAGAAGGGAGAGGTTGAACTCCCGGCCGTCGATGAAGGCCTCGGCCAGAGACTCTCCTCCCAGTCTGCGGCTGCCCTCCAAGATTTTGTTGAGGAGGCCCTCCCTGTCCGCAGCAGGGAGGACCGAATCCTCGTCCAGACCGATCGAGGCATGTTCCCAGGCCGATTTGACGAGCCAGGGACCCGAGACCACGAGCCCTTGCGGCCAATGCGATCTTGTGAACCACGATGGCGTGGGAAGTCCTGCGGCCTCGAGCCACCTTTTTGCCAGGATTTTGTTCGAGGTCAGGATCATGGCCTCCGTCCCCGCTCCAGTGTAAGGAATTCCCAGGGCATCGAGGAAGGACGGGATGACATGGATCAGGCTCCCGCGGCCCCAGAGGCTCTCCGTGAGATTGAAGGCAAAGGCCGGGCGAGGGGATGAAAGCTGGTCGACCATCTCCTCGAAGTTCAGCGAGACGGACACGGTGAAAGGGTCATATCCCATTTCGGCAAGGCCCTGCGAGACAAAATCGGCCTGAGCCAGGACGTCCTGTTCATCCCGTCCCGCATCGGCGGCGACCCTGCCGTGAATGATGGCGACCTTCATGGGATCCCCTTCAAGAACGCCAGGGGGTTCGCCTGCTCCTTGGCGATCCTTCCCGGACCTGCTGCGGCGCGGTTCTCTTTACCCCGCAGAACCTTGAGGCGGTGCGGCGAGAAACTCCTTTTCGGGGGCGCAAAAAGGCGCGTGCTCATGCCATTTGGGTTCACGTGGAGTGTCTCTTCATCGCGGAATGGACGATCGCCGCGATCATCTCCCGATAGGGCATCCCGGCAAGTTCGCAGAGGATGGGGAGATCCGAGTGCTCGGGTCTGAGTCCGGCGAGCGGATTGACCTCCATGAACTGGGGGATCCCTTCGGCGTCTGCCCGCAGATCGATCCTTCCCCCGTCTCGGCAGCCG
>CAYOGU010000065.1:0-10265 GCA_964403345.1 uncultured Syntrophus sp.
CCGCCTTCTCGGAAGAGGAGCGGGTCGCCCGCGATTTCATCATCCACGAAGCCCCGGACGTGATCATCCTGCTGGTCAATGCCTCCGCCCTCGAGCGGAGCCTCTACCTCCTGGCGGAGTTGCTCCTCCTCGGTCCTCCGGTCGTCATTGCAGTAAACATGTTGGACGTGGCCGAAAACCAAGGGATCCGGATCGACACCGAGGCCCTCCAGAAGTCCCTTGGCATCCCGGTCGTTCCCATGATCGCCACGAAAAACCGGGGCATTCGGGAACTGGTTGAGCAGGTCCTGTCCGTTTCCCGGGGAGAGGTGAAATCCGGTCGGAGCCTCCCCCTGGTCCGGGAGGACCACCGGCTGCTCTTCGGCGAACTGATCAAGCTGATCCACGAGGGGGTCCATCCCCCCTTCACCGTACCCTGGGTCACCGTCAAGCTCATGGAGGGGGACCCGGAGATCGCCGCCATGCTGGAAAAGGGGCTTCCTCCGCTTGTGTGGGAGAAGGTCCGGGCCCTGCTCGTCGCCCACGAAGACTCCCTCCATGCCATCGTCTGCGGCCGCTACGACTGGATCGAGGAGATCACCCGCGCCTGCGTCTCGCGCTTCAAGATGGGGCAGGTCGTCATGACCGACCGGATCGACCACATCCTCACCCGCCCCGCATTCGGCATTCCGGTCCTCCTGGCGGTCCTGGCCGGCGTCTTTCTGCTCACCTACAAGGTCGGCTTCCCCCTCCAGAAGGTGCTGGAGAGCTGGATCGGACGCTTCGCCCAGTGGCTCGAACCTCTTCTCGATCCGGCACCGGCCTGGCTCAAGGGGATGTTGATCGAAGGGGTGATCGGTGGAGCAGGGTCGGTCCTCACCTTCGTCCCGATCCTGCTGATCTTTTTCTCGGTCCTGGCCCTGCTCGAGGACGTGGGCTACATGGCCCGCGCCGCCTTCGTCATGGACCGGTTCATGCATTTCGTGGGACTCCACGGAAAGAGCTTCATCCCCCTGTGCCTCGGCTTCGGCTGCAACGTCCCGGCCATCCTGGGCGTGAGGATCATCGAATCGAAGCGGGCCCGCCTCGTGACGATGCTGCTCACTCCCTTTATCCCCTGTACTGCGCGGCTGGCCGTCCTGACCTTCATCGCCGCCGCCGTGTTCGGTTCGCAGGCCACTGCCGTCGTCTGGTCGCTGGTCGCCCTGAACATCCTGATCCTGGGGGCCACCGGAATGACGGTCCAGGCCTTCTTCATGAAGGGTGAGGCAGCCCCTTTCATCATGGAACTGCCCCTCTACCAGCGGCCCAATCCAAAGACGATCGTCCAGGTGGTCTGGGCGCGGACCTTGTCCTTCGTCAGGAAAGCGGGGACCGTCATCCTGACGGTTTCCATCTTCGTGTGGCTTCTGGCCTACCTCCCCGATGGAAACACGGAAACCAGCATTTTGGCCGGAATCGGGCGTCTTCTGGAGCCGCTCGGCCGGCCCATCGGACTGGACTGGAAGATGGTGACCGCTCTGATCACGAGCCTCGTGGCCAAGGAGAATGCCGTGGCCACCCTTGCCGTCCTCTACGGCGTCGGGGAACAGGGACTCCTCCAGAGCCTCCCCTCCTTGATGGGTCATGCCTCGGCCCTCGCCTTCCTGACGGTGATGATGCTCTTCGTCCCCTGCGCGGCCTCGATCACCGTCATGAAGCGGGAGATGCAGGACAGACAATGGTTTTACGCCTCCCTGCTCCTGACCCTGGCCGTCTCCTATCTCGGCGGCATGGCGGCTTACCGCCTTGCCCTCTGGACCGGTTTCTGATCCCGGCGACCCCGCTCCTCCTTCACAGACTCCGGCACGATCACACCCCTCAGCCGACACGCATGGCGATGCCAGGGGCTTGACAAGGGGATCTTCGTGCCTACATTAGGCTCGAAAGCGGCCATGGGCTGCGATATCGGCAGGAAACCCACGGACCGCCACTGAAAGGGAAAGGAGGAATCCGTATGATCAGAACTTTAATGCCAACCGTCTGGAGGAGAAGCGAAACGCCTCTGCGACGTGCAGAGCCCTTCTTCGCCCTTGAACGGGAGATGAACGAGATCTTCGAGGACTTCTACAGGACCTTCGAGCTAGCTCCCCTGGGGCTTTCCAAAGAGATCGAGGGTTTCACCCCTTCGATCGACGTGACGGAGGATGACAAAACCATCTCTGTCAAGGCGGAACTGCCCGGAATGGAGGAGAAGGACATCGAGGTGAACCTGACCGAAGACACCCTGACCCTCAGCGGTGAGAAGAAGGAGGAAAAGGCGGAGAAAGAAGGAAGCACCCTCCGCAGAGAGACCCGCTACGGCGCCTTCTGCAGGACGATCGGGGTTCCCAAGGGGATCGACCCGGACAAGGTCGAGGCCCGTTTCAAGAATGGTGTCCTGACCGTCACGCTGAATAAGCCCGTCGAGGCCCAAAAGGAGACCAAGAAGATCGCAGTCAAAGCGGAATAGGGACGTCGGAAGAAACCGCCGCCGAGAGATAACCCGGGCCCGTCCCCGCAAAGGACGGGCCCTTTTTCATTTCCTTCGCAGGCGCAGCTCGGCCTTCTTGCGATCGTTCCGCGGACCCTCGGCCTACCCTTCCTGACCCAGGACGATCGTCGCCAGACCGGCAAGCATGAGAACCGTCCCGAACAGCCTCTGTCTGAAACCGGCCTCGTGAAAGAGGAAACGGCCGTAGAAGACGCCGACCAGCAGACTCAGGCGGCAGAGGGCGACCGTGTAGGCCACGTTCACAAGACTCATGGCAAGTGTTGCAAAGATCACGGTGGCTGCGGCAAAGAATCCCGGCATCAGCGAGGCCCGCAGGGCATCCAAGCGGATGGTGAGGTCGATCCGCCGCCTGGTAAGGAGAAATGGGCTGAGGATCACGAAAAAGGCTAAGTTGTAAGTCGCGCCGAAGAAGAACGCCGAAGAATGCGCGATGGCCTGTTTGCTGAAGGTATTGGTGAACCCGAACAGGACAGCCGTGACGATCATCAGGAGGGACCCCTTTTCCCGCCCGATGGCCCTGAAGGGTGCCCAGAATCCCTTCCGCACATCGGACAGATTCAGGCAGTAACTCCCGACCCCGATGAACACGATCCCGATGCCTCCGAGGAGGGATACGGACTCGCCCAGGATCAGGTAGGGAAGGCCGATCAGAACCGCCGGCGTGAAAGCCAGAAAGGGGACCGTCAGGCTGAGGGGAGAGCTTTGGATGGCCCGGATGTAACAGAGGTAGGCCACGGTCTCGAAGGGCAGGGCTGAGAGGAACGCCTGGAAAAATACCGCATCCAGGGGCGGAATCGGAAGGACGAACAGACAAGGCAAGAGGAAAACCGCAACGCCCAGCTGCCGCGACCATGCGACGGCATAGGCGTCGTGGGACTGCAGAACTTTCTTCGTCAGGGCATCGCCCGTTCCCCCCGTCAGGGCCGCGCTCAGCGCCAGCAGGATCCAGAGATGGTCCATAGGGAAGCCATGATACCCGAAGTCCCCTCCTTTTTCCACCGCTGCACCGGAAGAATCAGCCGCGCTCCGCTGATTCTACGAATACGCGCCTGACGGCGTTCAGCCAGTTACCGTCGCAGCCGCTGCGTTTCGATGGCAGGAGCCCTGAAAACCTTCTTCTGGCCCAGTGAAGCTTTTTCGGGCTTCATGTGGCTTCAGGCCGCCGGCCTGGAAGACGGTGCCGGGATCTCGCGGGACTGTCCGCGCGGGACGTCCTTCCAGACGGCAAAGGCCGCCTTGACCGCCGCCACGGCCCCCTCGACCCCCATGAGGCCCGTGTTGACGACCAGGTCGTAGTGGTTGGGATCCGCCCAGTCGGCATGAAAATGCTTGCGGTGGAACGCGTTCCGGTCCGCCTCGGTCTTGTAGACATAGCGTTCGGATTCCTCGAAATCGCTCTTCGAGTCCCGCATGACATTGCGGATTCGGATCTCCCGGGGAGCGACGAGGCGGACCCGGAAAGTCTCTTCGGGAGGAAGGATGAACTGAGCCCCCCGGCCCACGATGACCGTGTTGCCCTGCTTGCCGACGGTCCCGATCACCTTGGTGAGATAGCGCAGATAGTCATCCGGCCAGATGTGCCGGGTCCTGAACAGGGAATCGATCCAGAGGTCCCTCAAACGGACTTCCTTCTCGTCCAGCGAGGCGATTACCTTTTCGCTGATGTCCGCACTCTCCGCGACCTGCTGGATGATCTGGGCGCCCAGCAGGTCCATCCCGAGGTCACGGGCCAGGCGCCGGGCCGTTTCGCTGCCGCCGCTCCCCGGCTCCCGGGAGATGGTGATGCAGAAACCTGGGCGGTCAAGCTTCCTCTGCTTCTGTTCACCCCGACGCTGTGACCATTTGGCCAGTTGCTCATCAACGAGGCGATTCAGGGAACGGCTGATGGGAACTCGCATGGGAAACCTCCTTTCCGGTAAAGGATCAGCGTCTGTTCGTCCTTATCCCTCCAGTCCGCCGGAGGGCGGCGACCAAAAGGGATTCATGGGCCAGCCCAGCCGAAGAGGGGGATCGCGAGAAATCGCAATTCTAGGAGGCGCTTCCGGGAGGTCGATGGAAATGGCCTGTAAAATTATAGCCGGGGTCCCTAAAAATTGTCAAACCGATTCTCCCGCCGCTCTTTCCTTACCCCTGCAGAGCCGGACTGGGAGGCCGTGTGAGCGTCCTGCGACCAGCCGTGTGCGCATCCACCGGCCATCTCCGGGGGAATCCCCATAAAAACTGCTAAATCTTGTTGACTTGCACAGGAGCTTCGTCTATGAAATAAACGATTATTATCAATCCCGATCCAGATGAATGAGGAACCCCATGAGCGTCAAGCAGAAGAGCACGGCCTCTTCCCAGTCCGATGCCCCTGCCGATCTGAAGGGGAAGAAGGTCTTGATCGTGGAGGACTTCTTCAGTTTCCGCAACACCGTCAAGAAGATGCTCCAATCCATCGGTTTGGCGGACATCGACGAGGCCTCAAACGGCAACGAGGCGGTCACCAGACTCTCCCAGAAGCGGTACGACATCATCCTCTGCGACTACAACCTCGGTCCGGGCAAGGACGGCCAGCAGGTCCTTGAAGAAGCCAGACACCGGGCGTACATCGACTATTCGACCGTCTTCATCATGGCGACCGCCGAGAACACAATGGACATGTTCATGGGCGCCATCGAGTACGAACCGGACGACTACATGGTCAAGCCCTTCACCAAGGAGACCCTGGAGAGGAAACTGAGGGATTGGGTCAACAAGAAGGAAAACCTCAAGGAAATCGAAAAGGCCTTCGCCAAGAAGGACTACGACAGCGTCATCGGACTCTGCGACTCCCTCATCAGCACCAATCCGAAGAATCTGGCCCAGCTCTTCAAACTCAAGGGAGAAGCCCTGATCCGAAAGGGCGACTACCCCGGGGCGGTGGCCTTCTACGAGAAGGTCCTCACGATGGGCAACATGCCCTGGGCGATCCTCAATCTGGGCAAGATCCGCTACATGGTCGGCGATTACGACGAAGCCAAGGCCATCTTCGAAGGGCTGATCTCCGAAAATGACAAGATCGTTTCCGCCCACGACTGGCTCGCCAAAGTCCACGAAAAAACTGGCAATTCCCAAGAGGCACAGAAGATCCTCCAGGAGGCGGTCCGCATCTCCCCCAAGGCCATCCTCCGCCAGAAGGCCCTGGGAGAAGTCGCTTACAAGAACAAGGATCTCTCCGTGGCGGAACAGTCCTTCAAGGAAGCGGTGAGACAGGGAAAACACTCCTTCTTCAAGAGCGCCTCCGACTATACGAACCTGGCCAAGGTCCTTGTAGACAAGAACGAACCGCAGGAGGGTCTCAGCGTCCTGGGCGAGGCCGGTAGGGAATTCGGCGACAACACGGAGGCGGCCCTGCAGATTTCCATCACGGAGGTCTTGACCCTCAAGAAGATGGACCGCGAAGAGGATGCCAAGAAGGCCTTGGATAAGGTCTCCAAACTGAGTTCCCAGATGCCCGGCAAGATGTCGCAAGACGTCGAACTGGACCTGGCCAAGGCCTTGATATCGTCGGGAGACGAACAGAACGGCCACGCGATCATCCGGCGCCTGGTCCAGAGCAACCATGAGGATCTGGAACTGATCGCCACCGTCCAGAACGTCTACAAGGACCTCAACCTCGCCGAAAAGGGGCAACAGATGGTGGCCCTAGCGCGCGAGGAGGTGATCACGCTCAATAACAACGGCGTCAAGCTCGTCAAGGAAGGGAAACTGGGCGAGGCCATCGAACTGTTCGACCAGGCGGTGAACAACCTCCCCGACAACAAGATCATCAACGCCAACGCCGCCCAGGCCTTCATCCTCTTCATGAAAAAGAAAGGAAGGAACTCAGAGCTCCTCCAGAAGACCAAGGAGTGCCTCGATCATGTGAGGTCCATCGACCCCGCCTACAAGAACATCAACACCCTGATCGCCACTTATAAGGAAATGGCCCATGAGCAATAGCACTGCCGACAACAGGATCGATTTCCTTGACATCATGGCCTCCACCCTCCATGACACGAAGAATTCCCTGGGGATGCTTTCCAACACGCTGGCCGAGATCATCGAACGTTCCAAGAAGAGGGACGGGACGTTGTTTCGGGAATTCAACATGCTCCAGTACGAGATCAGACGGCTCAACCACAACCAGATCCGCCTGCTGTCCCTGTACAAGGCCGAAAGATCCCAATTCTCGGTCAACGTGGATCTGCACTCGGTCAGCGAATGCATCGAGGAGATCGTCCTGCAGAATGATCCGATCCTCAGTTCGAAGGGGATCGAAATCGAGGTTTCCTGCCCCGAAACGCTCTTCTGGGCTTTCGACAGAGGCCTCGTCTCTGGCATCCTGGACAATGTCCTGAACAACGCCTTCCGCTACGCCCGGAAGAAGGTGAAGCTCAGCGTCGCCAAGGAGGACTCCTACATCCTGTTCCGTCTGGAGGACGACGGGCCCGGCTACCCCGAGACCATGCTGGACGGCAGCAGGAAAGGCCATGTCTTCAAAGGGACGGTGGACTTCGACACGGGAAGTACGGGACTTGGGCTCTACTTCGCCTCACTTGTGGCGCGATCCCACACGAACAAGGAAAGAAAAGGCTACATCGCCATCAACAACGGCGGCGCCCTCGGCGGCGGTGTCTTCTCCGTCTATATCCCCTAAGGCGCTCTCATGGACGTTCGATTCATCAATCCATTCTTGGAAGGGACCCTGGATGTCCTGACGACAATGGCCTTCGTGACGCCCAAGGTCGGCACGCCCTATCTGAAAAAGGACCACCTCGCCAAGGGCGACGTCTCGGGAATCATCGGGATCACCGGGGATGTGAAAGGTTCGCTGGCCTTGAGCTTCAGCGAGGAGTGCATCTTCAAGATCGTCTCCAACATGCTCGGGGAAGCGCACAACACGATTGACGATGGCATCCGGGATGCCGTCGGCGAGATCACGAACATGATCTCGGGAGCGGCCAGGAAGAAGATCGAGGGACTGGGCTTCAAGCTCTTCGCCGCCATCCCGACGGTCGTGGCCGGCAAGGACCACACCATCAAGCATGTCCTCGCCGGGCCCTGCATCATCATTCCCTTTGAAACAGAGGAAGGTCCCTTCGTGGTGGACGTCTCCATGAGCGATCCCAAATAGAGGCCCTCCGTACCCTTCCGCCTTCACCATCGATTCCCCGGACTCCCTGCAGGACCCGCAAAAAGCCGGGAGGCCGGAGGATTCGGGATCCGCCGAAGCCCCTTCGCGCCGGACAAGGCGGCACCGGCCCGTCCTGCACAGGGCTGTGTCAGAGGAAGCCCTTGGGTTTCCCGGAGGCGGCCCCTTCCGCGGGCCTGGACGGTCGTCCTTCTTCACTCTTCCGCGACTCCCTCTCGCCACCGGTGCCTGAGACCGGCTGGTCGATCTCAAAGCGGTCGTCTCCAGGATCCGTTTTGAACTCCAGATGAAGCCTCTGCGCCTCTCGGATGTAAGAGCCCTCCTTCAGGCGGATCTCCCCCTCGGTTCGAACGGCGATGGCCGATTCCCCCCCGACAGGACACCGCTGCTCGCAGTACCCGCAGCCGTTGCACCGCGAGGCGATCACGAAGGGCCGGCGGGCCCCGTCGATGGTCCTGAAAACAATGGCGTTGTAAGGACATATCTCGTCGCAGATCAGGCACTTTCTATCCTGGGCCCAGACCAGGCACGTCTCCTTGTTGAGGACCGCCGTCCCCACCTTGGCATGGGTTTTTTCCTCCAGGGAGAGATCGCGGATCGCCTGGGTCGGGCAGACCTTCCCGCAGACGTTGCAGTTCGGCTCGCATGCCGCCATCCTGGGCTCCAGTTTCGGCGTCCAGAGGCCTGTCAAACCCGATTCCCAGAGACAGGGCTGAAGTGTGTTGGTCACGCACGCCTTCATGCATTCCCCGCAACGGATGCAGGTGCACTGGAATTCCCTTTCGGGGATCGCCCCGGGGGGCCTGAGGAGCTGGCGTTTCCCCGCAAGAAGGGTGGAGGGGCTCTGGAGCGAAACGAACCCGAAGGTCAGCCCCCCGGCCAGAGAGGCCAGGGCGCCCCGCCGGGAGATGTCGGGCGGCCCGTACTCCCCCACTCCGCGGAATGCCGGGGAAAAGGCGACCGCTCCGGGAGGGCAGACCGCGGCGCATCTCCGGCACTGGATGCACTCGGACATCCTGGTTTCGGAAGGATCTTCACCGATGGCCCCCATAGGGCACGTGTCCCGGCAGGCCATGCAGCGGTTGCAGTCCTCGTTCACACGGCGCCGGAAGATCGACAGCGGCGAAAGCAGGCCCAGGAGGGCGCCCAGGAGGCACAGATAGCGGCACCAGAATCGTGGGGCCAAACGGCCCAAGGCGATCAGGCTTCCGAAAATCGCGAGCGTCAGAGCCGCCGTGCCGTAGACGGGCTGGGGATAACGAAGATGGGCCAGGCCGCTCCACCCGGCCGTCCCGAAGATGGGCCGGAAGAGGTCCAAAACGAGGTTGGTCCCGGCGACGGCCAGGGGGTAGAGGACAAAGGTGTAGAACCTCGTCAGAAGGCTGATCGGGTCGAAAAGATAGACCCCGTTGACGCCTGCGAGCGCAGCGGCGACGACTCCGATGAGGAGGGCGGCCTTCCACCGTCGCAGCGGTGCATCCCCTTTCAGCGGCATGCGACGGACCCTCCGGAAGAGGGTGAAATCGGAGCCGTCGAGGATGGCCCCCAGCGGACAGAGGTAGGCGCAGAAGAACCGGCCCAGGACCAGCGTGGCCCCGACGAGGAGCAGCGACGCCAGGACGCGGCCGATGATCTCCCGCGAAGCGATCAGCGCATTGATCCCGAGCAGTGGGTCGATCCGGAGGTAAAGATCCGCCCAGAGCCAGTCCGGCAGCCGGTAGGTGGCCAGAACGAACAGGGCCGTGAAAAAGAGGACCGAGAGGATCTGGATCGTCTTTCTCATGCGGTCCCCTTGAAGATCCTGAGTTTATCCACATCGATCGCCCCCACCCCCCTCTGGTGGGCGATGAGCAGATGTTCCACCTGGCGCCCCTTGAAACTCTGGCCGTACCAAGGGACGATGCCCACTCCGTAGGCGTCCACGGCCACGGGGTCCGTACCGGCGACGACCAGGTTCGGCCTCTTCACGTCACCGGGACCGCCCGGACCTCCGGAGGCCAGGGCCCGTGTGGCGTCCAGGACCGTCAGCCTCGGCCGGATCACCGTCGCCAGGTCTGCGATCCCCTGGCTGATGTCGAACTGGGCGTGGAAGCTCTCCCGGTCCCAGATGAGGCCCATGAACCCCTTGAGCCCAAGGCTCACGCCTGTCGTGGAATGGGACTTCGCCACCGGAACGCTGATCAGGACGGCATCGTCCAGAATATCCTTCACCACCTCGACCCGCTGGAGGACCTTTCCCTGGGGAACCCGGATCTCCCGGAAGAATTTCCGGTCCTGAACGGCCAGGACCTGGACGGTGGGGATGCCCCGGCAGGCATCGCGGATCCCCGTCCGATCGAGGCAGAGCTCCGCCCGCTGGAGGGTGTGGTCCAGGACCAGGACCTCGGACGCCCCCGCTTCGACGCAGCCCCTGGCCAGGGCGACGACGACCTGGGGATGGGTCGTCGCGGCGAAGTCCGGACTACGGGCGAAGGACATATTGGGTTTGATGACGACGCGCTGCCCCCGCTTGACGAACCGGGAGAGGCCTCCCAGGGCCTCCAGGGCCCGCCTGGTGGCCTGGGCCGGCTCACCGGAAACCACGGCAAGGTCGATCTC
>CAYOGU010000065.1:10275-13803 GCA_964403345.1 uncultured Syntrophus sp.
CGAAGGAGGGACACCGGCCAAACTGACAGCCAAGCCGGCTGCCGTGGCCTTTAGAAACTGTCGTCTGGTCAGATCCGTCTCCCGGTCGGTCACGATGGTTTCTCCTCCCGCAACTCGGTTTGTCTCCAATCCCTTTCTCCGCCGCCTGCAGAGCCCGGCTAGACCAAGAACTCGGGGGGAACCGCCCGGATCCGGACGATGTCCCGGACCTTGCGCCGGACGTCGAATCCCACCGAACAGCGGACCGGGCAAATCGAACAGCCGCCGCAGACCCTGCTGGGGAGTCCCAGGGAGACCACCAGGTCCCGCGCCATGGCGGGATGGCGGTAGCCGTAGAGGTACATGCAGGCCCGCATCAGATCGGGGATGGGAAGGCCGGCCACGCACTGCCCCAGGCACTCCCTGCACCCCTGGCAGTATAGCCCCGGCAGGAAGGCCTCTTTCAGGAGCGTCTGCCGCTCGGGATCGGTCAACCCCGTATCCCCCATGACCGCCAGATCCGTCTCCATCTGGTCGAAGGTGGTGAATCCCGGAACGATCGTATGCACATTCGGGTCCTGGAGGACCCACTTGAGGGCGGCAGAGGCACTCTGGGCGGAAGGGGCTTGACGGAAGCCGCCCCGGATCGCCTTCATCCCCACGACCCCGAGTCCCGCCCCGGCTGCCCGGGCGATTGCATCCTTGACCTCGGCCACGTGCCGCTGCTGATAGTTGTAGGACGTCAGAACGACCTCGTAGAACCGGCTGTCGACGGCCGCATGGATCACCTCCGGCTCGTTGCTGTGAGTCGTGATGCCGGCAAAGCGGATCTTTCCGGCTTGCTTGGCCTTGGTCATCGCGTTGAGGACCGGCTCGTGGAAGGCCGACTCCTTCCGGGAAACGTTGTGGTGGTAGAGAATGTCCACCTGATCGATTCCCAGCCGCTTCAGACTCAAGTCGAGTTTCCGGAGAAATTCCGCCTCCGTGGCCCCGTCGCCGTAGAGACCCGTCGTACGGTCCTGGGGGAGGCTAACCTTGCTGCCGATGAGATAGGACTCCCGGGGACGCCCTTTGATCACGCTCCCGATCACCTCCTCGTTACGGCCTTGCATGTAGGCGTGGGCAGTGTCCAGAAGGACGATGCCCGAGTCCAGGGCGGCCCGGATCAGGTTGGGGTTGTCCGAGTTCATCACCCCCATGTTGATCACCGGAAGCTTGAGCCCCGTCTTGCCAAGGGTCCGATAGACGACTTTCCTCTCCTTCCCCCGGACGTCGATACGTTTCTCCTCACGCGGCCTCTCCGCCGCGGAGAGAAAGACAAATCCCCCAAATCCCGCCAGGGTCGATTTCATGAAACGGCGTCTGCCGATTAGGTCTTCCGCCATGTTCTGCCCCCTTCCCCTGAAAACCGTCATCCTTGATCGCTCCCGGCCAACAGACCGGAGGCCTATCGGACCTTCTCGAGTCCCTCCCCGAGGAGGTCCAGATACCTCGACCGCAGGCCCGCATCGCCCAGATCCAAGACTCCCCATATATGGCGACCCTGCCAACAAACCTCGACGATGCCATGGTGGGGATCCGAAAGGGCATGCCGCCCCTCCCGGACCTGTTGTCCGTCCCGCCCCACCTGCCGAAGATACTGCCCCAGGATCCCCCCAGCAGCGTTTCGATCAGTAGCCTGGATGAAGAACAGTTTGAACCTCCCGCCGGGAAAACCGTAATCGGCGGTGAAGGCCCCGTTGAGAAAGGGGTAGCCCAGGAAGTTCCGGCTGATGTACCGCTCGGAATCCGCCATCTTCCCCGCCGCGGGAAAGGCAGCCAGGATCGGGGGCAGCGTCCCCCCCTCCCCGAGCACCGAGGCCACAGCGCGGGCAAAGACCGGCAGGACCTCCCGGCCGCCTCCGCCGATATCGTAACCGGCGATCTTGACGTAGTGGTGTCCCATCAGGAAATTCAGGGCGTTTTCGTCCCCATAGCCCTGGGCCCCGACGGCCATCGTGGCCGCGCCTGCAAGACGCTCCTGGCTGTAGATCCCGAAGGCGTCCTCAGTCGTGCGGTGGCGGTAAACTTCGACAGTTACCGAGGCCGTCCCTTCCCCCTTGTACTCGGCCACCTTCAGTTCTTCGAAATAACAGGCCAGGTACAGATCCGCGGCCCCGTCGATGTACTCGTAAAGGGTCTCCGGGACGTAAACCTGGACATCACCGGAGGCCGTCCATCCGGCGATGTCGGGGAACCGGATCGGCTGAGCTTCCAGAGAGGCGGTGCCGATGAGCCAGATTCCCAGGAACAGGCCGAAGAGTCTCGCCATTCCATCTCCTCCTTCCCGGTATCTCAAGAGGGTCCACTGCTGTCCTGATGGAAGTATTGTACCACAGGTTCCGCGAGGGCCAGTTTTTTTATTGGACCGGGCTATCCGGTAGGTTGTTCCACAGAAATAGTGGACTGGTTGTCCGCGATCCGGAGGTTGATCTTCTTTCCGTTCACCCCGTCGGCCTCATTGATCTGCTTCAGCGCCAGTGTGATCGCCTTGCTCTGATAGGCCCCCTGGGCTGCCGAGACCCAGGTCAGGGGAGGGGTAAAACCGAGTTTGATCTCCTGTGCGGCCACCGGTACCGCCGTGGCAACAAGCCCAATGGCCAACTCCACCGAGACAAACTTCAACATCAACCGCTGCCAGTCACAAATGGTTCCTGCCTCCTTTCCTTTTCCCGATCTGAACAGAATCCATTGGGGCCAGCTGGCCCGTTATGGGTTGATCCAACGACACGATCTCCCGCCGCGCTGTCTGAACAGAATCGGATGACTTTTCTGATAAAGAAACACCATCACCCCCTTCCAATAATTTTCTTGATATCCTTACGGCCTCGGCAGACCGTGCCCCATCCCTTCGGGGACAGCGAATCCATCCGCGACCTCCCGGTGATTGGCTTCTTCAGGACCGGGATGGGATTCCTTTAATGGTGACCATTAAAGGCTAGCCTTCAGCCATCCTGTCCCCAAATAATCGGATTTTTCGTATGGATCAACACCGCCCCCTGCAAGACCCGTTGCCTCGTCCATCCGCCGTCGGTCCTCCATACCCTGGGGTGGTGGCGCAGAACCTGGATGCACCTCTCTCCCGAATCTTGCATGTCCATGCCCTCGCTGTTGAGACGGCCTACCACTTCTGCCGGTGCACCCTATCCGGACGAAATTTCGCCTGAGGCCGGTCCTCCCCTGTGGGGTACCCTATGGGGATGATGTTCAGCGGAATGACATCGTCGGGAATGTTCAAGAGGGGCCTCACGGCATCCATCCTTTCGGGATAGGGATACACCGACGTCCAAACGGCCCCGAGGCCGATCGCATCCTGCATCATGTCCAGCAGGGGCGCCTCCATCAGGTGGGAAGCGGCCGAAAGGATGAATGTCCCCTTCCCTTGGCGGACCTGGAGGAACCCTGCTCTCAGCCTTCTTGATCGCTTCCCGAATCGATTGCCGGATCACCTTCAGGTCATTCGCCAGGGCCCTCTCGGGGAGAAGCCGATCGCCGGGTTTGAGTCTTCCG
>CAYOGU010000066.1:0-13799 GCA_964403345.1 uncultured Syntrophus sp.
GGGTCGCGGCCACGACCGCGCCCCCCGCCCCCGAGCCCACGACCACCACGTCGCGACAGACGACTGGCGGCGAAGTCATCGTGTAGTTGCGGGCATTCACCGCGCGGGGAATGGCCTTGGCCAGGTTGACGAGATTGGGCAGGATACCGCTTCGCTCCGCCAGGTCCCCGGCCATGATGAAAAAGGGGATCGCCATGAGCGGAAAGGAGTCCATCCCTGAAAAGACGAGGGTCGGGAGGACCAGGAGGGACTCGCTGCCCGCGAACACGAGGAACGCCAGCGCGGCAAGGCCCAGACAGAAGGCAACGGGGACCCCGAGCAGAACGGTGATACAAAATACGACGAAGAGGATGATCATAGCCCGAGTCCTCCTTCCAGGGTGGGCGCCTCATCGGGCGGCGGTGCGACCTTGCCGGTCACGATCAGCACGTTGGCCCAGACCTGGGGCAGTAGGTTCAGGATCATGAGCGCTCCTCCCACGGGCAGGGCCATGTAGAACCAGAACATGGAGATGTCGAGGGTCGGGATGATCTGGTCGAGCTGGAAGGGAAGCGCGATGGTCCCCTGGACGATCAGAAAAACAAGAAAGACGGTGAAGAGCATCTGCGCGATCAGGTTCACCCAGGCCTTCGCTTTCCCCTTGAAGAGGTTGACCGCGAATTCGACCCGGATGTGGGAATTATCCGCAACCGCCAGGCTACAGGCGAGGAAGACCATCCAGATCAGGGCATAACGGGTGAACTCCTCGGTGATCAAAAGGGATCCACCGAAGCCGTAGCGGAGAACCACTTCGACCGAGACCATGGCCGTGATGACGGCCAGGATGATGACCGTCAGGACCTCGAGCGTCTTGTTCAGACATTTGTAAAACATTGTTTGCATCTCCCGTTCGATGACGAGAAGAGGGCGGGACACTTTCGCGGTCCCGCCCCCTCCCATTTGTTTTACTTGTTGGCCGCCACGAACATATCGGTCAACTTCTTGCCATCCTTTCCAAAATCCTTGATGGCATCAGGATAGCCCTGATGGGCGATCTTCCGGAACTTCTCGATCTCGGCCGGGGCCAAGTCATTGACCTTCATCCCCGCCTTCTCCAGATCCTTGAGGTACTTCTGGTTGTCCTTCTCGTTCTCTTCCCACTGCCAGGCCGTGGTCTTCCGGGCGGCCTGATCGACTGCGGCCTTCAGGTCCTTGGGCAACTTTTCATAGAACGCCTTGTTCATGATGAAGGCGCCGACTTCGTTGACATGGCCGGTCAGGGAGTAGTACTTCTGGACTTCATAGAACCGCGCCGTGTAGGTCATGGAAGGCGGGTTCTCCTGGGCATCGACCACGCCCGAACGCAGGCCTTCGAAGAGCTCTGCCCAGTCCATGGGCGTGGGGGCGGCCCCAAGCGCCTTGAAGAAGGCAATGTGGACCGGGGTCGGAAGGGTCCGGATTTTAAGCCCCTTCAGATCGTCCACAGTCTGGATGGGTTTACGGCTGTTGGAGACATGGCGAAAGCCGTTGTCCCAAAAGCCGAGGTTGACAAAGCCTGCGCCCAGCATCTTCTTGTTGAGCTCCTGCCCCGGCGCCCCTTCCAAGACTTTGTACATCGTCTTGATGTCCTTCCAGAGGAAGGGAAGGACCGTAATGCCGAGCTCGGGGACGTTCCGCTGGAAGTTTGCCACCCCGCCCAGACAGGTCTCCAGGGTCCCCATCCGAACCATCTCCATGGTCTCGCGGACCTTGCCGAGGGCGGACACATGATGGACCTCCACCGCAATCTTTCCGCCGGAGAGCTTCTCCAGTTCCTGTTTGAATACGACTGCACCCTTGCCCCAGGAATGATCCGCCGCAACCGGGTTGGCCACCCGGACCCGGTAGTCGGCCGCCTCGATGGCCGTTGCATAAGAGAACAGCAAGAGACCTGCAAACAGGATGCAAATGGATTTCCAATACCCGATTTTTCTCATGTGTTTCTCCTTTCTCTCTATCTGTTGTGTTGTCAAAAACCACGTTGCTTGTTTTTGCCGCATCATCAGCCCACTCCGCCGAGGAGAGAGCTTGCCATCACCCCCCTTCCGTGCCGTCTATATAGAGCTGTCCTGCTCGAGACTTCGCGAAATAGGTCTTCTCAATCCGGTCTGGAATGACCCCTCAAGACCCGCGTGTTCCGACTGCACCCGGCCGCTCAAAGGCGACCGGCCGCCTGCGGAGCCTTCACGATCCGACGTCTAGGCCGGCCTCGAAACCTTCCTGGATCGCTTCAAAGATGCTGCGTGGCCGGTTGGCGTCCCCGACGATCCGGACCTTTTTCCCCTCTGCCGGCATCGGGTCTCTAAGGGGGTTGCACCGATAACCGACCGCCGCCACCACGGCCTCGTAGGGCCCCAATCTGACCGCCCGGCCGTCCAGGTCCACGTCGACCCATCCGTCCCGGACCGAGATCACCCGGGCCTTCACGATCATATTGACACCGGCCTTGATCAGGCGGTTCATCATAAGTCCCAAACGCATGGGTCCCAGGCCGGCCCCCATCTGGCCGAGCATCTCCAGGACGGTCACCTCGGCGTTCCTCTCGGCCAAGTATTCGGCCGTTTCCAGACCGACGAGGCCGCCGCCGATAACCAGGTAACGGCCGGGGCGGATCGAATCCATCTGCAGGACCTTCTCGGCGGTCACCACACGGCGGTCGTCCATGCAGACGCATTCCGGAGCCCAGGGGAGAGCCCCCGTGGCCACGACCGCCTCATCCGGGAGATCCCCCGCCGGGGCCTGGGGGTTGAATTCCCGCTGAAGCTCCACCGATACCCCTGCCGAACGGGCCTGGGTTTCCAGGTAGCGGGCCAGATCGCCGATCGGCTCCTTGAAGGGAGGCCGCATGGCGATGTTCAGCGTGCCGCCCAGCGTCGCCCCTTTTTCGATCAACCGGACCTCGGCGCCTCTCAGGGCGGCGGTTGTTGCCGCTGTCAGCCCGGCCGGCCCGCCGCCCACCACCAAGACACGCAGGGGCTTTGAAAGGGGTTCCGGCCGGGCCAGATCGCGACCGACGTAGGGATTGACGGTGCATCGCAGGGCGGAGCCCTGGTGCAGGCAGGTGAGGCAATAGTTGCAGGCCAGGCAGGGCCGGATCTGGTCCTCGCGGCCCTGCTCGATCTTGGCGGCATACTCCGGATCGGCAATGAAGGCCCGCGCCGCGGCGGCCAGACCGACATGCCCCCCTTCCACGGCCTCCCGGAAAACCCCGGGGCGGTCCAGCCGGCCCACGCCGATAACGGGGATCTTGACCCGCTGCTGGAGAGCCCGACCGTAAACCAGGAGCCTTCCCCTGGGGACATCGGAGGGCGGCGACATCCTGAACTGGGTCAGCCCGATTCCGGCCGATGCGCTCAGGTAATCCACGCCGACCGCCTCCAGGCGGCAGCCGATCTCCAACGTCTCGTCCAGCCCCAAACCGCCGTCCACAAAGTCGGTCATGCTCAGGCGGACGCCGACCAGGATCTCGTGGCCCACCGCCGAAATGATCTCTTCCGCAATCTCGCCGAGGAGGCGGAAACGGTTTTCCAAGGGACCGCCGTACAGGTCGGTGCGATGGTTGAAATGGGGGGACAGAAAGAAATTGAGCCAGTAATCGTGGCAGGCGTGGAGCTCCACCGCCGTGAAGCCGGCCTGCATGGCGCGGCGCGCTGCCTGAACAAAGGCGCGCCGGTAGGATCGGATCTTGGACAGGGAGAAGGTTTCGGGGAAGCGGCCGACGCTCTTAAAGCTCAACTGGACGCCCAGATGGGCATCCTGCCGGATCGTCGATGCCAGATCGGCCAAACCCGGAACCAGCGAATCCCTGTCGATGCCCAACTGCCGGCCGAAACCGCGTCCGTCGTTATGGACATAGGTTCCGCCCAGGACGATGTATCCCACCCCTCCCCGGGCGCGAGCCGTGTAAAAATCCTTGAATTCCGTGGTGACCGACCCGTCGGTCCCGGCGCAGTTGAGCACCATGGGCGCCATGACCATTCGATTTTTGAAGAGAACCTTCCGGATCTCCAGCGGTGAGAATAGATCCATTCAGGATGCCTCTCTCGGGAAGGGAAACGGCTACCGGGCGGATCCCCTCCCCTAGTCTTGGAATGCCTGTCGCGGCCTGCTTTCAGAAAGGCTTACGCCAGTGGCACCCCGCCGGCTTTGGCAGGGGAAAAATCCGATTCCCTGCGGCTGCACAGGGATAAGACTGCGCAGTGGTTTATATTATAAAAAAAGCCCAGCGGTGTTGGTATTGTTATTATCTGTTTACCAAATTGTCAACAATTATTTTGAAAAATGCTTTTTATGCACGGCAATTTGAGTCATCTGCGCAATAATCAAAAGGATTTTCCAGAAGATGATGTTCCACGCGACGGCGGACCGTCAATCGGCTCGGCCGCCCCTGGGAAAGGCCGATCCAAGGGTCCTCCGGTTCATGCGAGGAGGGCGGTTTCCGCCTTCAGACGGAGGAGATAGGATTGTTTGGCGTGCGTGAGATGTTTTTCGAGCAACTGCATCAGCTTCTCCAGATCACGGGCCTCGATGGCCTCAACGATCTGGGTGTGTTCCTTCATGACCTCGCGAAGAACGTCCGGCGACGACCAGGCGGAATAGCGGATGATGTGGCAGCGGTTCCGCAGGTCATTGATCATGCGGCGGAGGATCGTGTTCTGGGAAAGCTGGAAGAGATAGTCGTGAAATTCCGTATCGGCCGAGATCATGGCCGCAAAATCGTCCTCATGAGAAGCGTCCTCGATCTTCTTGACCATCCGCTTGAGGACCTTGATGTCCTCGCGGGTCGCGTTTTCCATGGACAATCTCAAGGCCAGTTGCTCGAGCGCCGCGCGGATGACGAAGATCTCCTCGACCTCCTTTTTGCTCAGTTCACTGACCACGACGCCCCGGAAAGGAGTCACGCTCACAAGTCCCTTGGTCTCCAAGACTTTGAAGGCATCGCGCACCGAATATCGGCTGACTCCGAACATCTCGGACAGGGACGCCTCGATGAGCCTCTCGCGAGGCTTGAAGGCCCCTGTCAGGATCATGTTTTCGATCCGGGAGACAAAATTCTGGAAATCGATCTTGCCGTTCTTCGATGTCACCTTCTCTTCTTTTGGACTCATACCCCTCCTGATTGCCTATGATCTTCCTTCCGCCGCGATAGAGAACAACGCGGCGCTCTCCCCATCATCCCCGCGATGATGCATCCTTTTCAGGATGCGCCGGATGATACAACAGTTTCGCATCCCATTTCTATATTTTTTTATCACTCTCTTATCGTCTTCCGAATCCCCCTATCGCTCGGAAAGGCATTCCCTCCAGCCGATCCCCATGACCAACGCGACCATGTTAAGGGGGGGCCCCCAAAACCACCGGGGACCCCCGCGCGAAGAAGACAGGTCATCGGTTCCGTTATTTTGGGAACTGACAGGCCTGAAGCACCGACTCAATCTCGGCGTCGGTCAGCTTGACGTAAGGCGCGTCCATCACCTCGGCCAGCATGTCGGAAGACCAGACGTCGTAACCGGGGTTGGCCTCGAAGATCCAGGTCTCCATGGCCGGTTCGATGACGACGCCGGGGGTGAATTTCCAGCCGATGTCGAACACCACCTCCGGATCCTGGCACATGAAGACCAGCTTGTTGCGGTACTTGCCGTCCACGAGGTACACGTTGGGGCAGGTATAGAAAAGCTTGACCCCTTCCCGTTTCAGGGACGCCTCGGCGTACTTCTGGATATAGTCGGGATGGACGCTAGAGTGGACGTTGATGTGCAGATGGTTGGTCGTCGGCAGAACGGGAATCTTCAACCCGTTGAGCCAGTGCTCGGATTTGAAATAGGCCTCCAGCGCCTTCTCCTCGGCCGGCCCGACCTTCCCGAATTCGAACTGAGCGTAGAACTGGTTGATGTACCAGCGGTTCCAGATCAGCAGGTTGCAGCCCGACTCGCCGCCGTCGCAGGCCTTGAGACCCACGTCCTTCTTGAAGAACCACTGGTAGTCGAAGTGGGGCTTTCCCTTGGGCTCGACGCCGTGCAAGCTGCCCATGCCTCTCTTAGGGGCCATGTGATCGATCTTCCTGGCGGAGGGCCAACCCATGCGCTTGAAATACTCCGTCATGATCTTCTCCAGGGAGTCCGGATGGACCGACGTCTCGACGTAGGCATGCATATGCGTGCCCCAGGGATCGGGGTCCTGCAAGCCGCCGCACAGGCGACGCCAATGGTCGGAATTTCCGAAATACTCCTTCACATCATTCAACAAGGCCTTTCTATCCATTTATCCTTCCTCCTCGATGTTAGCCGCCTGGGCGGCGATTGAATGGCTACTTCTTGTCGTAGGAACCGGGCCTGACCGGCGGGCTGAAAACGCTGATCAGGACCAGCGGCTCGTTGCCCAGCGTCTTGACGCCGTGAGCCACCCCCGGTTCGGTAAATACCGCGACCCCCGGTTCCAGGGGGTACACCTTGTCCGCGACCCGGGTCTCCCCCCTGCCGGAGATCACGTAGATGATCTCCTCTTCGGCGGCGTGGACATGCGTCCCGGGATCGCTGCCGGGTGGAAAGGAGACTATCCCGAAGATCATGTTGTTGCAGCCGCTCTGCTCCGGGTCGATCATTTTTTTCCAGTTCCGACCCGGCAGGTCGAGACCCTTCACGTCCTTCTCATGGATGTAATGCATCTTCTTCTCCTTAATCGATCAATTCATCTCGGTGTAACGAAATCCCTTCGTCGACCATGACCCCCATCAGGAGAAAATCCGTCAGTGGACCAAACTCGGCACATACAGGCTGAGTTTGGGGAAGAATATGACAAAGATCAGGATGACGATCATGGTTGCCACGATTGGAAGCTCCCTGACGGCAATCTTCTCCACCGGCACCTTGGAAACGGTGGACGCCACAAAGATGGAATAGCCGACCGGCGGGGTCAGGAGACCGATGGACATGTTGATAACAAAAAGCATAGCCAGGTGAAGCTGGTTGATCCCAGCCGCATCGGCCAGTGGAACAAGGACCGGGACCAAGATAACGGTGGCCACAAGGATATCCAGGATGCATCCCAAAAAGAGCAGGAACACGTTGAGCATGAGGAGAATGACCAGTCGGTTGTCGGAGATGCTGAGGATGAACCGTTTGACCATGTCCGGAACGCCTTCGCTAATGCAGATGTAAGAGAAGACCGAACCGATGGCGATGATGATGGTCAGTTTCGCAGTGGCCTTGGCTGATTTCAGCAGGATCGCGGGCATGTCGCGCCACCGGAGCTCCTTGTATACCAGGATCGCTACGGCTAGGCAATAGACGACTCCCATCATCGATGCCTCCGTCGGCGTGAAGATCCCCGAGACGATCCCCCCGACGATAAACACCGGCGTCAGGATGGCCAGAAAAGACCGCTTGAAGGTCATCACCACACGCTGCCAGGATAAGGAGGCATTGGTCCGGCCGTAACCGTGCTTCCTGGATGTGAAGTAACAGTAGGCCATCAGGCCCAGTCCGATCATCACACCGGGGATGTAGCCAGCCAGGAAGAGGTCCAGGAGCGATTGGCCCGAGGTCATGGAGTAGACGATCATCGGGATCGAGGGAGGAATGATGTTCCCCAGGGGGCCGGCCGTGGCGACCACGGCAGCAGAGAAGTCGCGGGGATACTTTTCCTCCTCCATGGGTGAAATCATGGTCGAGGCGATCGCTGCCGTATCGGCAACGGCCGATCCGGAGATGCCGCCCATGATCATGCCGACCATGACCGCCACCATGGAGAGCCCTCCCCGGAGGTGGCCAATGAGGGCCACACAGAAATCCACTGCCCGCTTGGCGATCCCTCCCTGACACATGATGTCGCCCACAAGGATGAAACCCGGGATGGCCAGAAGGGCAAAGGAGTCCATCCCGATCATCATCTGCTGGGCAATGGCCTCCAGCGGGAGGTCTGCGACCCAGCAGGCCATGCTGGCCGCAAATCCGAAGGCGAAGAAGAGGGGCAGACCAAAGAGGACCGTGATGATAAACAGCAAAACGATATATTGAATCATAATCCGTTGCCCTCCTTCAAGCCAACCGAGCGGTATCCCTGGTGGAGGGAACGGATGAAAAGCTCGAGGATATAAAGGCCCATCAGGATGCCGCCGGCAGGCACGGAGGCATAGAGCCATCCCATGGACATCTCCAGGGTCGGCGTGTTCGCCTGGCCGACGATGGGCAGTATCTTGAGGCCGTAATAGACCAGGACGCCGCAGAAGCTGAGCATCACCAGCCGCAGGAGGTTGATCCAGAAGAAACGGATCTTCAGGGGAAGCAGATTGGCGATGAAATCGATCTCGATATGGCTTTTCTCCCGGGTCACCAGGGCCGCGCCGAACATCACCATCCACAGGAACATGAACCGGCTCACCTCAATGGACCAGGCGGGCGGTTTGTGGAATCCGTAACGCATCACCACCGCGTAAAAAAGGACCACGACGATGGCGGCTACGAAAACCGTGCAGATCCCCTCCAGGATCCTTTCAATGACATTCAATACCTTAAGCATGACGGACCTCCGTCCCCGGGGCGATTCGCAAATCGCCCCGGGGGTGGTTCATGGGCTTATTTCTTCCGGTTCTTCTCGATAAACGTCATAGATTCGTCCATGAACGCCTTTCCGATCTTGTCCACGAACTGGGCATAGACCGGCCGCGTCCTCTGGCGGAAGGTCTCGAAGGTTTCCTTGGGGATGGTATTGACCTTCACGCCTTTCTTCTCCAGAAGCGCAGCGCTTCCCTCATCGACCTTGGCCTGCTCCATCCTGGCCCAGCGCAGGGCTTCCGCAGCGGATTCCTTGATCAGTTTCTGCTCGGCGGCGGTGAATTTGTCGAAGAGTTTCTTGCTCATGATCAGGGGAGCGGTCTCGTAGTAGTGCTTGGTCTGGGTGGCAAACTTGGAGATGTCATAGAGCTTCAGGGCGTAACCCAATCCGTAGGTGGTGGAGATGCCGTCCACGGTCCCCTGGCGGAGCCCCAGGAGGCACTCGTTCCAGGACATCGGTGTGGCCACGCCGCCCATGCTGTTCATCGTCGACATGTCCAGGGGGGTTTCCACCGTTCGGATCTTCAACCCTTTGATATCATCGGGTTTGACAATCGGGCGGACATTGTTCCAGACGCCGCGGAAGGACCAGGTTGCCCATCCCAGACCGACCAGGTCCTTGGGCTCCAGCATGGCGAACAGCTTATCGCCGAAAGGACCGTCCAGATAAGCGTTGACCTCGGCATGGTCGTTGAACAGATAGGGAAGAGGGATCATGAAGAACTGGGGGACCAAATTGGAGAGGACCGAACCGCTGACCACGGCCGAATCCAAGGTCCCCAAACGGCAGGCCTCGATCATCTCCCGGTCGCCGCCCATGACGCCACGGTCCAGGATCGTGATCTGCAGATCCCCTTTGGATTTCTCCTGCAAGATCGACTGCCACTTGACCAGAGCCTGGTGGAGCGTGGTTTCAGGAAGGGCCACGGTACCGGTGCGGACCTTCTTGACCGCCATGGCCGGGGTAAAAGTCAAGGCCACGAAACAGGCGCACATCAACCCGACCAGAACGAGTTTCACTGATTTCTTCATGGTGGACTCTCCTTTCATATAGGGCTAAGAGTGAATGGAGGCATGGCCCCCTTTTTCGAAACAAGATGCCTTTCAACCAACACCCGGCTTCAGACCCTCTTGAATCGTACACTGAACTTACGTCGGTTTCCCGACCGTTAAATGGTCACGGCCATTTCAAACGCCGCATGAATGGCATTCAGGGCATTGCCCAGGGAACGGCAATCACCGATGCTGCACAACTGTCCCGCGCAGCCGCACGCCGCCCCAAGCCTTTCCATCATCCCCTCGGCGCGGTTACCCAGGCCGAAAACCACTCGGCGAGCGGACATCCTGGTTTCCCTTCCACCTCCCTTCAGGGGTCTGTCAGACGCCACAACGGCATCCGGCTCGATGGCGACGGCCCGATGGCCCGTGACGATACGGACATTCTTTTCCTTCAGCCTCGCCAGCAGCGCCTCCCGAACGCCGATGCCGGGCATCATGTCCCGACCGGCGGCATCCAGCATCTCGATCACGGTCACCTCGATCCCCCGTTCCGAGAGATAATCCGCCGTTTCCAGGCCGGTGGCCCCTCCGCCGATGACGACGACCGGACCCTCGGCAATCGTCACACGGCCCGCCAGGACGTCCTGGGCTGTGGTGACATGGGGTAAACCCGAACCGGGGATGTTCGGCACGACGGGCAGAGACCCGGTGGCCGCCACCACCACGTCGGCCGCCAGGGAAGCGATCATCCCGGGGGTGGCCTCGGTATTCAGGCGGACATCCACGCCCAGCCGGGCCAGTTCGACGGCATAGAATTCGACGAGTTTGGCAAAATCCTCCTTTTTGGGAGGTTTGGAAGCCAACGTGAACTGGCCGCCCAAGCCCCCTTCCTTTTCGATCAGGAGGACCTCATGGCCACGCAGACGGGCCACCCGGGCCGTTTCGCAGCCGGCCGGTCCGCCGCCGATGACGACCACGCGGCGCTTGACCTTGGCAGGCCGCACCGCCCGATCGGTCTCATGGCCGGCCGCGGGGTTGTACAGGCAGGTGAGGCCCGGGGTCCTCAGATCCCGCAATCCTCCAAAGCACCCCTGGTTGCAGCGGATGCAGGCCCGGATCTCCCGGGACCGGCCTTCCTGGACCTTGAGGGGCCATTCGGGATCGGCGATCAGGGGTCGACCCAGGCCGACGAGGTCCGTATCCCCGTTGCCTAAGGCCTCCTCGGCCACCTCCGGGGTCAGAGAGTTTCCGCAGATGACCGGGACCTTGACGGCCTTTTTGATGCCCCGAGCCAAGGGCAGCAGGACCCCCCGCGGGACATCGCTGGGGGGAATCGAAACGTGGTTGATGTGACCGAGGCCTCCGGAGACGTTGATGGCGGTGACGCCTCCCTTCTCCAGTGCCAGGGACAGGGCGATCCCATCCTCTTCGGTGAATCCGCCGGGATAGAACTCGCTTCCCGAGATCCGGTAGATCACCGGGTAATCGCGGCCGAGTCGTCGACGTATCGCATCCAGGATCTCGAGGGCGAAACGGAACCGTCCCGCCCGATCGCCCCCGTATTCGTCCGTTCGCCGGTTCCAGTAAGGCGACAGGAATTCAGAGAGGATGCATCCGTGGCAGGCATGGATTTCGACCGCATCGAACCCGGCCGACCGCGTCCTTTCGGCCGCCTCGACGAAAAGCCTTGTCAGATAACGGATCTCATCCGGGGTGAGTTCCCTGCAGTCAGGAGCGCAGTCCGGGGCATCGGCAGAAGCGGCAAACCGGGGGAAACCATTGACATGCTGGCGAAAATAGAGGCCGATCTGCAGGGAGGAGCGGGCCCCCGCGTCATGGATTCGCTGGGTTAGGGTTTGCAGTCCCGGGAGAAGGTGGTTGCCGAAGATGCCCAGGGCATTGGGGACGTGTGGAAGCTGGGGATGGATGGAGGCCTCCTCGACGGTGACCAACCCGACGCCGCCTGCAGCCCGGGCGGCGTAGTACTCGATGAGCCGTTCGGTCGTTTCCCCCCTTGGCCCGGCGAACCGGGTCGACATGGCCGTCATGACCAGCCGGTTCTTCAATTCCAGATGCCCTAGCCAAACAGGTTCGAAGAGCTTCATGAAAGGCCTTTCCCGTTGAGGAAGTTTCTGTGACCCTATCCCGACCCGCGGGGTCATAGGAACCAAAGCGCCTTCAGCAATATATTATCGACATACTTGGTGTCAAAATTGTTAACAACAACTATAACGGCTTTTCGAACCTGTCAAGGATTAATTTCATCCCGTGGGCCGCCCTGCGGACCGACCGGATCAAATCCTTGAGATCATTAACTGCCTGAATCAATCATCCTTTCGATTTGATCAGTTTTGGGGAACTCATGGGAGGATGGTCCGTCCGACTTACGGACGGCTCGAAGCGGCCAGCCCCGCCGCCTGAGTCACCATGTCGAGCAGGACATTGACACTCTCGCTGACAAAGGGGGCATACTGGTCCCGGACTTTCTTTCTGAGTTCGACAGGCGTCTCCTGTTTCTTGCCGCCGCTTTCCTTTCTCAGTTCCTTGCGCAGGTCGGCGAGCCGGATCACCCCCTTCATGCCGGCGGCCTCCCGGTTGTTCTTGACGATCTCGGCGAACCTGGCGTCCTTGGCGACCCGGGCCTTGGAGCTTGCCGCCAGCCTCGCCAGCACAGGCTTCTCCAGGGGGAGCCAAAGTGGTGCGGAATTTCCCGGCACCCCAAGAAAGGGATCGATCGCCTGGACCGGCAGCGGATAATCCAGCTCCGTTTCGCCGATATCCTCGAGAATGGACCATGTCGGCAACCGGACATCCGCTTCGACGCCCATCTTCTGCGTGGACTTGCCGCCAGGCAGGAAGTACAGCCCCGTGGTGACCTTCATGCCGCCCATCCCCCAGGGCAAGGATGTCACTTCCTGCACGGACCCTTTGCCGAAGGTGTGATCGGACCCGACAATCACGGCGCGTCGGTAGTCCTGGAGCGCGCCCGCCACGATCTCGCTGGCCGACGCGCTCCGGCGGCTCGTCAGGACCACGAGAGGACCCAGGTAGAGCGCGCGGGGATCCTCTGCTGGGAACCGAATCAGGGATCGCTTCTCGCCTCCCGGCCCTGATGCGGCTGCCGAGCCGTTGGCGAGGATGGTCACCCGATCCCGGCCGTCTTTGGTCGCAACGATGCCGCCCCTGCCGAGAAAGAGGCCGGCCAGGCGCACCGCCTCCCTGAGCAGGCCCCCGCCGTTGCGCGAGAGGTCCAGGACGATCCCGTCGACCTGCTTCTGCTTGGCCTCCGAAAGGAGCCTTTTCACGTCTTCATAGCAGGACTTCTTCTCCTTCTCGTCGCCATAGAAGGAGGGGAGATCAATCACGCCGAAACGGTACTGCCTGCCGTTTACGGTCCGCGTCTCGTAGACGATCTTGGCTTCCTGCTCCTTGATGTCGATCCGGTCGCGCGTGATGGTGACGTCGAAGCGTTCCGTGCGGTCCGCCTGCCGCAGGATCGTCAGAGTCACCTCCGTCCCCTTCTTGCCGCGGATCAGCTTGATCACGTCGCGCAGGTCCATGTCGATCACGTCGACGGGCCTCTCCCCTTCCTGGGCCACGGCGATGATCTTGTCCTTGGGCCTGAGCAGGCCCGAGCGCTCGGCGCCCCCGCCGGGGATCAGTTCCTCGATGACGGTAAAGCCGTTGTCGCTGCTGAGGGAGGCCCCGATCCCCTCAAGGGAGAGCTGCATGTGGATCCGGAGGTCCTCCAGGTTTTCCGGGGACAGGTAGTTCGTGTGCGGATCCAGGGCCAGGGCGAAGGCCTCGGCGACGCCCGTGACGAGCTTTTCGGACGAGCGCTCGACCACCCGCCTGGTCTGGAGTTCGTAGCGGTGGATCTGCTGCTTTTTGGCCTCGGCCAGGTCGATGCCCGCGGCGAGGGCGTTTTCGATCTGGAACTGCACGACCGCCTTCAGAAGCTCCTTCTTTTCCGCCGCCGTCTTCACATAGGGACGCTTGCTCATGTTGGTGTTCAATTCCGCCGTCTCGTCAAGTCGGTAGTCCGATCCCAGAATCTTCCTGACGATGGCCTCGTTCTCCTGAGCCCTCGCGACGAGGATGTCGTAGACCTGCTGCAGCGCCGCACAGTCGCCCGATCGCATGCGGGCGAACAGGCCATCAAGGGCCGGCCTCAGCCGTTCCAGATCGGACTCGTACAGCAGCGTCTTGGTGGGGTCGAGGCCCTTGATC
>CAYOGU010000067.1:0-13693 GCA_964403345.1 uncultured Syntrophus sp.
GGGAAAATGTTCCAGACGGCTCCAGGATGGATCGATGTCCGGGCCGACCTTAGGATCGTTGGCCGCATTATTGATAAGAATATGAACCCGGCCGTGAACGGCCAGGATCTCCTGCAAGGCCCGGGCGATTTGGTCCGGCGCCGTGATATCGACCTCCATGACCTCGCATGGCCCGGCGGTGCGGCCAATCTCCGCAGCCGCATCCCGGGCGGCGCGTCCGTTGATGTCCCAAAGGATCGGCCGGCCTCCCGCATCGGCAATCGCCCGGGCATGCTGGCCCCCGAGCAACCCGGCGCCTCCGGTGATGACGGCGATCCGCCCCGACAAATCAAACTTCTTCAATGTCTCCCCCGCCATGGCTAAAAACCCCTTGTCTGTCCGCCATCGGCGACGATGCAGGCCCCCGTGACGAACGATGCCCGCTCGGAAGCCAGAAAGGCCACGATATCGGCAATCTCCTCCGGCTTGCCCAAGCGGTTCATGGGCACCTGAGCCTCCAGATAGTTCAAAACATGCTCTTTATCCTCCGCAATTTTGAGATCCCACGTACTGCCCGGGAAAAGGATATTTCCCGGAGCGACACAGTTTATACGGATGTTGAATCGGGCAAGATCACGGGACAGGTTCTTCCCGGCGGCGATCAACGCCGCTTTGGCGGCCTCATAGGCCACTGGCGCTCCCAGCGTCTCCACACCGGCGATGGAAGCCGTCAGAACGACACTTCCGCCGCCGCTCTTGCGTAAATAAGGCACCGCCTCCCGGACGATCCTGATGCCGGACATGAGATTGGTCTCGATAAACGCTTCCCATTCGTCGTCCGATAATTCATAACCCGTCCGGCCGCGGCCGCTCCCCACATTAGCCACCACGATATCCAACCGTCCGCGGCGGGCATAGACATCGGCGAGCGTCCCGGCGATTACGTCCCTGTTTCGCAGGTCACAGACACAACCCTCCACCCGGTCGTCACCGTATTGCAGACGCAGTTCCGTCACGGCCCGGTCCAGATCGTGAGTTTCTCTCCCCGTTACGACGACCTTCGCGCCCTCCCGCGCCAAGGCGTCAACGATCGACCGACCGATCCCTCTGCTCGAACCGGCGACAAACGCAATCTTATCTTTTAACCCCAGATCCATCAGTCGGAATTCCTCTTCAGGTAGTGGGCGACAAAGGCGCGGTTTTTCTTGTTCCAAAAGATCTCATCTCCCCCCCGGGCCGCCTGCAGGATGAACGGACCCTCATAGTTCAATTCGTTGAGCAGGGAAAAGCAGGCGCCGAAATCCGTGTGGCCGCTGCCCAACGGGACCGTGCCGCCACCCAGAATCCGATCCTTGACATGGACGGTCACGATGTGTCGTCCGTAAGCATTCAGCTCTTCATGGGGTTTGTAGCCCAGGGAAGCGCTGTTCCCCATATCGTAATTCGCCTTTGCCGCCTGATGGTTCAAAGCAGTAAGAAAATCGGCAAAGGGCTGCGGCGGCAGCGACGTTTCAAAGGCCAGTGTCACATCGAAGCCGGCGATCGCGTCCAGGATCCCCCGGAAGATTTCCACAAGCCCTTCCAGCTCAGTCGGCGTCCTGATCGCCGAATGATCGACAAAAGGGACTTCCATATACGGGATGCCTGCCTGGCTCATCCGTCCGGCAATCTTGAGGAGCACCGCCACACGCTCTTTGACCTCCTCCCGGCCACACCGCAGAAGAGGGTAATCCATAAAATAATCGGCACACACCGCCCCGATACGCACACCCGTTTTCTCCGCCAGATCCGTCATCTCCCGGATGCCCTCGTCCGACATGAGGGGATTGTCCGTAAAGCCGTCCCCTTCCACGATCCAGTCGATCAACTCGAAACCGCAATCCCTAGCCGCAAGGAACTCTTCCTGCCACGTCCCCAGGGGAAAAGACTGGATACGGCCGCTCCGTGGGGGAGAAAGCCGCCCCTGCATGATTCCGATCTTATTTGTCGCCCCCGGCATCGCTATTTCTTTTTAAAGGAATAGGGAGAAGGGCCGAGGGAAGACACTTCGGAGGCTCCCCTTTCCGCATCCCATTTTTTAATCTGTCCTGCGATGTCCACACCGACATTGACACTCCACGCATTCAATAGGCGCCGAGTCACGTCCCCCATTTTACCGGCACCGATCACAATTCCGTTTAGGGAAGTCACCGGCAGCATGCAGAAGGGCGTCCCCGTCATGAACGCCTCATCCGCCGTGATCACATCGTAGGGCTCGATATTCCTCTCCAGACACGGCAATCCCAGTTGGCGGCTCAGATCGAAAATGTAGGCACGGCTTATTCCCCGCAGAATGTTGCGCGGCTCCGGGGTAATGACCGTATGGTCCTTCACGATGAAAAAATTGTCCCCCGTGCCCTCGGCAACGAAACCATCCGGGTCGAGCAGCAAGGCCCAGTTATTGTCGCCTTCGTAATTGGAAACTTCAATGTTGGCCATAAGGTAATGTAGGCGGCTCCGGTTTTTAACCTTCGGTTCCAACAGGGATGCCGGTATCGCCCTCTGGGAGGGGATAACGGCATTGATGCCCTCGTCAAAGAGTTTTCCCATGCCGGCCACGGTCCAGCGCAGGGGAAAATCGGCGATGATGATGTTCGGCCCCTTGTGAACGCCGGCGATCCCTTGATAGATGGAAAGCAGTCCTCTCGATACGTCGATCATGATCCGATGCTCATCATCCGCCGTAAAGAGGTGATCGTTGGCCGCAATGGTCTCCTCGATTCGCCTTTCCATCTCCGCCATGGACATATCGATGGAGAGGCGAATATACTTCATTGAGGCATAAAGCCTCTCCAAGTGCTCCTTCAGTTTGAACTGCCGTTTGTTGAAGGAGCGGGTCATCTCAAACACCATGTCTCCGAACATCAGGGCTGAATCATAGATGGAAATTTTCGCCTCCACCTCTGGAACGAACTCGCCGTTGAAGAATATCACTCTGCCGCTGCTCATAGTTTTCTCCTTCATCAATCCTCTCGAAAATACCGAAGGCTCTTTTGTGTCTTCATCTCCGCCGGGATGATCTTCTTCTCTCCGTCACCCAACAAGGTTTTGATCAGGCGTGCGTCACGTATCATCCATTCCAACCCCCGACGTTCCAGAGACGCCGCCTGATCGCTGCCGTACATGGCGCGATCCAGAGTGATATGCCGTTCCAGGGCAACGGCGCCCAGGACAACCGCCACGACGGACGGCAGCAGGCCTACCTCGTGACCGCTATAACCGACGGGGCATTCATAACGTTTCTTCAGTTCGTCGATCATGAGGAGGTTACAATCCCCATCGTCGCAAGGATAAGTGGAAACGGTGTGCATCAGGGTAAAGGGGCAATGCTGCCTACGGAAGATATCGACGGCCCGATCGATCTCTTCGTAATGGCTCATCCCCGTCGATATAAAGGTCGGCTTCTTTTCCCCGGCGACGCATTCGAGGAGGGGGATATGGGTCAGCATGGCTGAAGAAATCTTATTGAAGGCCAGGTTATATTGACGAAGAAAGAGCTGGCTCTCCACATCCCATGCCGAGGCAAACCAGGGGATATCCAACGACCGGCAGTAGCGGTCGATTTCGTCATACTCCTCCTTGCCGAACTCCAAACCTTCCTTCTGCTCCCGCTGTGTTGTTCCCCAAGGGCTCTGTCGCGGTCCCGCCAGAAATTCCTCCGTATAGACGATATCGATCGTTCTCTTTTGGAATTTCACGGCATTGCAGCCGGCGTTTTTGGCCATATCGATGAGTTGCTTGGCCAATCCCACGTCGCCGTTATGATTGATGCCGATCTCGGCGATGATGAACGGAAATTTCTCCAACCCTCGGTAAAAGTCGAACATGAACCCTCCTATATTGTTTTTATTATCAGGTTAAAAGATCGACCAGTTCCCGAACGACACCCGCGCCACCCGCCACCCTCAATACGACCGTGGCGACGGCTCTGATCCGGGGATGGGCGTCGGCCGGTGCTACGCTGTAGCCGACGGCTTCCATGGCCTCCAGATCGTTTACGTCGTTCCCTACATAAAGGACCTGCTGCAGATCGATCGCCTGTCCGCGGCAATACGAAACCAGGGCCGCCTTCTTATCTCGGCAGGCGTCGATCACCTCCAGTTTTAGCTTGGCTGCCCGGGCCCTCACCACAGGGTTCGTTTCCGTGCTCAGGATAAGCTGGGGGATCCCCAGCTTCCGGAAGTGATCGACGCCCAAGCCGTCGGCGCGATTGACCATAACGGCTTCACCGCCGTCTTGAGTGACCACCACCCGGTTATCCGTCATCACACCGTCGAAATCATAGACGATGAGGCGGATATCATCCCGGCGCAGGTTTTGCGGCTTCCATCGCGGTAAAAGATATTTGCGGAAGTAATACTCGCAAATCTCTATATGGTCTTTGGTATCGATCTCATAGGATTTCCAGAAAGGCATCTCGTATATCGTCGTCACCCCACCGATCCGATTGTTGAACGTCCTCAGGATCTCGGGACGAAAGACGTATATGGAACCGTTCTCCAGAAAAAGCGGTTCTCGATCCTGGCGGCGGCCCCGATGGGCGGGATCGAAAGTCAACCCCCGATAACCATCCTTCTCCCGCGCCCAGACGCAGAAGTCATCGAGAATCGCGGCGGAAAAGAGGGCATCGGCCCGTTCGGAAATAAATTTTCCCACGGCCCGATCGATATCGTCCGGCTCCCGGAGGGGGGAGGTGGCCTGCAGAAAGACAATCCGTGCCGGTTCCCAGCCTTCCCGTTGTGCAATTACCGCAACGGCATGAAGCAGGGCCACCTCCGACGAGGCGACATCCGTCGCCAGTTCTGCCGGTCTCTGAATAGGCAACGCCCCATATTGGGTCGCCACGGCCAAAATCTCCGGATCATCGGAAGACACATAGACACCGTCGACCGCGGCGGTCTGCCGGGCCTGCAAGATACTCCAGGCCAGCAACGGTTTGCCGCAAAAATCCATGACGTTCTTTCCCGGAAGGCCCTTGGAGCCGCCACGGGCGGGAATCACGGCTACCGTTTTATCATCTTCCATGGCTCAATCCTTTTGACCATCGACTGTAGCAGCTCATCAACCGACTGTCCAGCCCGGTTTTAACGAGCCAGGCGTTGAGGAAACCCTTGATACGGCTAAATCGCAATTTACGCGTCATCTCCCGAAATTCCCCTGCCGGCATTTGCACAACCGTCGTGGAAGGGTTTTTGTTTTTCTCTGCCAAGGCATACATATGATACCCTCGGTCTTCGCCCGTCGCTGCGACGGTCAGGCGGCACTTTTCCAGGACATACCGGAAGGTTCGCGGAGAGAAGTAATAGACGTGGGCATTCTGAAATTGGCTAATGTCCGCGTGATCGATATTGGGGACACCCACGTACATGAATCCGTGGGGTTGCAGGTGTCCCAACAGCCTGTCCATAGCCCCGAAGATATCGAGGAAGTGCTCCAGGACATGATTCAGGATGATGACATCGTATTGCCCCTCAAGACGTTCCCATGAACCGGTCATGAGATTCAATCCCTCGGACCTGCCCAGATCCGTCAGGGTAGTGCTGAGGTCGTATCCGCAGACCTCGTACCCTCTCTTTAAAAAAGGCAGCAGGTTCCATCCGCCGCCGCATCCGAATTCCATGACCGTCCGCAGCCCCCGCTTTGCCATGATGGGATCGAGGATGGCAAAGGCCGTATTGCCATTTTCGGCCTCTCGGTAACGCCGTTTTGCCTCGCACATATAGTCGACACCCTCGTAGAGGGTCCGATAGGCATCGGAGGAATAGAAATCTTCATACGCGGCGGCGGTCATCCGGGGATTCGCAAAGATCATCCCGCATATACGGCAGATGACCACTGGAGCCCAGAGTCCGTGGCGATCATATCCGATGATCCGCCGATGATCGTGGGAACCGCAGAGGCAGGCGACAGGCTCCACCGCCACGAGGCCCGCCTTGATTCTCCAGTTGAACGACCGCACCATCCGGCGACGCAGGCGACGCGTCTGCGCCTCCTGCTGTCCCACAGCCCGATCCGTCTTCATCTCCGGCCTGGCTCCGGGGCTGTAAAATCACGGGACAGGGCATCCCTTAACCTCGACAGGGCATTTCCGTCGCGAAAAGATTCGTATCGGGTCAACAGCAGAGGATCGATAACGTCAAAAACCGATCTTTTCCCATCGAGGATAGCGAGCATATTTTCGATCAACAAGTGTTTATCGCTGAAAATCAACCTGTCTCTGTATACGGCAAACGGATGCATGTCGTTCCCCGTCGTGTCGTAATAGAGGGCCTCTCTGCCTAAGATCAGGGCGATGAGGGCGGGAGAATTGATCCCCATATTGACTACGATATCCGCCGCCGCCAGAAGTTCTTCGTATTGAACGGAATTGTCGTAATGAAAAAATCTCTCCTGAGTGTTCAGGAAAGTCATCCTTTCCTCGAATTCCTTTTTGTGGATCTCGTCGGTAAAGTTCCCTCTAATCCATTCAAGGGGATTCTTGCTCTTGAAAATTACGTCGCAGTCCGATGCTTCACGGAGGATGTCCGCCATCAGAGAAAGATAATCGAGGTAAAAATCTTCGGTCAGGTGGGTGTGATTGGAAAAGGAATCATCACAAACGAGAATCCTTTTCCTCCCCTTCTTTCCATCGAGGCGAGGGAGGGCGCCCAAGGCGTTGAAATACGTCGCCAGGAAAATGCAGCCCACGGGAACGGACCGATCGTAAAGATGATATTCCGCTTCGAATTCGTGATGGATCGGCCCCCAGGTGTAATAGTCGTTGTGGGCGGTGAAGGCATGGGTCACGGCCTTCATGACCGTCATATCACTCCAGTGATACAGAACGTTACGGCATCCGTCCCGGTTCATGATGATCGTTTCGGCAATCTCCCCGTGTTCGGAGGTGGACAGATGGAAGGCCGCCCGGTAGTTGGTCAAAAACAGGAAATGATGAACGGAATCGGCAAAAAAGGAGAAAACCGCCTCGACCAGATACGTCCTGCCCGTCCCGAGAGCGATGAGGGTCAGGAGTAAGGGTTGAAGAATAAAGAGAGAGAAGAAAGCAACCCCTCCCCGCCGGGCATTCAATGGACAGCGCCGGATATCAACGAGCCGATAGCCCGCCGCGATGAGATCCCTCGCCGCCTCCTGGCGGGCGCCGCTGTCCATTCTTGCATAGAAGATCACCTCATCCTTGCGGAATCGAACCTCGTCGATGAGGATGTCGTCCCGCAGGGTCGGCCGTTTCAGCCCCCAGACCGCCTCCTTGTAAAATTTCACAGGGAGCTTACGCCGCCAACACACCCCCCCCCTTACCAGCCTACGGAACAGGCGGAAATAATAAGCGAAGGGGAGCAGCAGATAAAGGCCGGTCAATCTGATCCACTCGATCTCAAAAGAGAGCCCTTTTCTGCGGCAGAATTCCCGAACGGCAAAACGATGGACCGGCGTATCCAGGACAACGATTCTGCCGGGGCAAGAAGAGGCGGCAACGAGAGAGAGGCCGTTCAGTATCTCGAAAAAATCCTGGGCCAGATGCTTCTTGACATAATAGCGGCAACGGCCCTCCTCTTCCGGCCGACCCATGAAGGCCAGGTATTTCCTTTCCGCCAGCCGCTGGTCGAAAAACAACCGGGCCAGATCAATGGCCATTCGGTTGATTTCGTAAAACCCTCCGGGGATTTCTCCCATCCCCCGCTTTTCGATACGCAAACGGTCGGACTTCAGAAACCAGCAAGAAGAAAAGAGGCCCGCACTGAAGAAAGAGGGAAAGACCACAATCCGGATCCGCCGCCACAGGAGGTAAAACTGCAGGACGATCCATTTCGCGATGCTGTTGAATCCCACGGCGTGATATAGATCGCCTACTTTTCGTCTCTTTGAGACCACGAAACGGCTGCGTTACCCCGTGAGCCTCTTGAATCCAGATTGGGCGATACCTCCACGCAGACGTCCGGCGACGGAACTCTCGGCAAGGGCCTGGCCGAGAATCGCGAATACCTTGTCCGTGTCGGTGAGGAACTGCTCGATAATCGCCTCCGAATAGGCATAGGTCGTGTAGACGGCCGCCCCCAGGAGATAACCTCGGTCGAGCATTTCCTGGGTATAGAGGGTTTGAACGGCCCCATCCTCGTCTCCACGGAAGGCGAGATGGGTCAAAGGCGGAATCCCGGAAATATCAATGGACAGGCCGTGCCTTGCCGCCAGATTCAGCCAGCCCCGGTTGATGAGTTCGCCGTAGTGAATCAGGCGAGCGGGGACATTCTCCGCCTCCATCTTCCGGATGACGCTCAAGGCCGCCGTAAAACCGATCCGTTCCGTCCAGAAGGTGGAACTGATGAACGTGTCCTGGGCATACTCCATGACGTCCCGGTGGCCAACAATGGCGGCGATGGGATAGCCGTTGCCCAGGGCCTTGCCGAACACGGCGAGGTCGGGCTGGATCCCATAGCGCAAATGAATTCCTCCCACATTCATCCGAAACCCCGACGTCACCTCATCGAAGATCAGGACGGCACCGATCCGGTTCGCCGCTTCCCTGACCCCTTCCAGAAATCCCGGTGCCGGGGTGGCGCCGCGTTGGGGCTCCATGATGATCACCCCGACCTGGTCGGAATAAGCGTCAATCAGGGCGTTCAGCTCGTCCAAACGGTTGTAGTTGAAGGGCAGGGCCGTGTCTTTGAGTTCGCGGGGAATCCCCCGGGGCGCCAGGCCGGGAAGGAGCTGTCCGTCGAGGTTGGCCGCGTTACCCAGATTGGCGGCAATATACCAGTCATGCCAGCCGTGATAACCGCAGAAGGCAACCTTGCTCCTTCCCGAAGCCGCCCGGCCGATACGCACGGCCACGGCACAGGCCTCGCCGCCGGTCCGGGCAAAGCGGACCATTTGCGCCCAAGGATGAAGACGGATCATCTCCTCGGCCAGATCCACCTCCTCAGGGCAATTCAGAGTTGCCATGGAACCGTTGCGAATGGCCGCCATGACGGCGGCATCCACGTCATCATCGGCGTAACCGAGGATACAGGACCCGACCCCCATCTGGGCAAAGTCAAGATAACGACGGCCGTCCAAGTCCCAGACCTGACATCCCTTGGCTCGGGAATAATAGGCGGGCCAATAACCGGGAAGGAATCGTTCGCTACGCTTGGAAAGAAGCTGTCCCCCGCCCGGAATAATTTTCTTTGCCCGTGCCCAGAGTTCCGGTCCCTTCCGATTCATTTTTCCTCCTTTCGCCGCATGGGTCATCCTTTCCTCTCCTGCTCCCGGGCCCGGTGGAAGTTTTCCCAATAGACCCGGGAGACGGGCTCCGTGAGCCGATACAGCTCATGCGCCTGCACGTAACGGATGATCCCCTCGTCATCCATCCCGACGATATCGTCATGAAAGGCGGCAATGAGTGCCGAAAAAAACTTATAGTCCTCTTCGTAGTCCAGGGTAAAACGCAGCGATTCATCCGTGGTACTGCATCGGAGCATTATTTCCCGGATCTCCGCGGAAGCGAATATCCTTCCCCATCCCGTTTCCAGGAAAGCTTCCCGGCGGTGCTCAGCCAGAGACTCTTCCAGGAAAAGCCGGGAATATCCCCAAGCGTTCATTCCTAGCGGCAACCCCGATGTGCGTATGCATTTTTCTCCTCTCATCAGCCCTTCATAGACGGTACGCATGGCCTTCCGGGAACAGAGGATATCATCCCCATCAACGGAAACGATGGCATAGAGATCATGGGCCACCGCGGCCTGAAGATGGCGCAGGGGAATATTATTCAACGATCCGTAGAAGACGGAAGCCTCACCGAAGGCCTCAAAGGCTCGGTTCTCAGGTTCATCGGATGTGGCAATGATCAATGTCGCCTTCCCCGTGTCGATTTCCGGCTTGAATTCCCGGATGATCCTCCGGAGCAAATAAGTCAGGATGGGTCGGCCGCCGGCCGGCAGGAGATGCTTGCGGACCAGACGGGAGGAACCGAGGCGTGCAGTAACCAGGATACCGATCATCATTCCCCGCCTCCGGCAAATTCCCGATAGGTTGCCTCCCGGTCAGACGCTTCGATGGTATAGAGGAGCTTCAAGACCCGATGGTCGGCCTCCAGGGAATTGACAAAAGGCGCCTTTCCCGCCACAGCGTCGAGAAACGCCTTTAATTCATCGATATACATCTGCTCGCCGATATTGGGGTTGTATCCCGTCGCCGCCGCACCCGCTTCGTAAGGGATCTCCTGCCATGACCCGGTTTCCGGGATAAAGACGGCAACGTGTTTTTGATTCCAGTCCCAGAGCAACTGCCCCTCGTCGCCGTTAATAAGAAGCCTCCGGGTGGCGAAACGGGAAACCACGTCGACGGTAACGGAGGCAAGATGATCGCCATAATCCATGAGGAAATTGTAAGTGTCTTCGATGCTTTCCGCCCCTTTGATGTCGATGGTCTTCCGGAAATGGCCGCAGACGCCCTTAGGGAAGCCAAAGAGATGGGTGAGCCATGTCAGCTCAAAAGGGGTGATTTCTCTTGCCCCTCCGGTGATGGGATTGGACACGTAAAAATCACTGACCTGTTCGTAGGTGTGCCAATCGGGCAGATATTGGCCCGAATGAAAAAGGATGTTGGACACCTTTCCCAGTTTTCCGGCCACCAGAACGTCCTTGATAATCCGGATCGCAGGGTGGAACAAGAGGGTCGCCGAAGGGGCGCCGACCAACCCCGTGGCCTTCAATTGTGCCTTGATCTGTTCGAACTGTGTATCAACGACGCTGGCCTCTACAAAAAAGGGGATCCCGTAGCGGATCGCCGTGGTCATGTATTCATGGTGGACATCCGGCGGCACGGAGATAATCATCGCCTCCGGCTTTACCGACGCCAACGCCTCTCCGATCTCTCCATACGTCGCAATCCCATACCGGGATGCCGCCTCCCGGCGCCGGTCCTCACGAATGTCGAACCCAGCCACATCCGGGCATCCCAAGGCGTGCAGGCATCTGATTCGCCTCTTCCCCATAGATCCCAACCCACAGATCAGAAATCGCATCTTTCGTTTCTCCTTTATTACCTAAAGCCTCTAAAGCTCTCGTTTTTATTAACATAGAGATCTTCCGATACCTTGAAGAGCTCCTCCGTTTTGGAATCAAAATAATGCTTGATAAGTTTTTTATTCGCCTCCATCAGGGCAAGATGAAAATCTTCGTCCGTCAAATCGGTGAAATTCACGGCCAAGAGATCGGAGTTGATATGCTTGTGCTCGTAAAAATCTTCCGCATCCTTGAGAAGGCCTAGGGCGATGGCATCATAGTAGAGATCGCATCCCGGATACGGGGTGACAGGCCGGATGGTCCGCAATTGGGAATGGTCGTCGTACTTCAGCAGAAATTCGACACCACGGTTCAAGGTTTCTTTCGTATCGCCAATATGGCCGAAGATGATGTTGAATCCGGGGCTGAGGCCCTGAGCCAAGGTGTTCTCGATACCCCGGACAATCTGCTTGACGGTCAGTTTTTTATTCATACGTCGCAGCACGTCGTCATCCAAAGCCTCGATCCCGTAATTGATGAAAACGCAACCCGCCTCCTTCATCAACCTGAGGACATCCGGCTTGGCAAAATTCAATCGGCCGTTGCAGCACCAGTGGATATTCAGCTTCGCTTTGATGAAGGCCTCACAAAGCTCCACCGTCCGCTTTTCGGAGCTCATCAGCAGCTCGTCGGCAAAGCTTATATAGCCGATCCGATAATCCTTTTTCAGATACTGAATCTCTTCGATAATGCCGGCGGCGGAACGGGGACGGAAACCCTTATCCATGCGATAACAGAAATTGCAACGGAAGGTGCATCCCCGACCGGAGACGATAGGCACACACCGCTCGCTGTTCTTGATATTGGGCAATCGGAGCAGGGTATAGTGGTCCATGGGGAAGAGTTCGTAGGCGGGCCAAGGGATTTCATCGATGTCCCGGATCAGGGGCCTCGGATCCGTCACCACCAGTTTGCCCGATTCGAGAAAGGCGATACCGTTGACACTGCGGAGGTTCCGTTTTCCGGCCAGGGTCTCGGCAATCTCGAGGGCCGTGATCTCTCCCTCACCTATGACCACCAGGTCCGCCCCGGTCTTTTTGAGAAAGAATTCCGGCTCGGGCGCAGGACCGTGACCGCCGATCATGTAAAAAGGCCGATGCGCGGCGGCGTTGACGGCCTGCGATATCTTCATGAGCTTCCGGTATTGATAGTAACCGGCCACGATACTGACGCCGACGGCGTCGAAGCGATTCCGATTCAAATACTCCGTCAAATGTTCGTCAGGATAGTGATAGATATCCTGATTGTAGATCACGACCTCATGCCCCGCCTTTTTATATACAGCGGCAATATACGCCAATCCCTGGGGAAACCAGTTTACATAAGCATCATTGTCATAGATCACCAAAAGAACTCTCATGGGCGTTCTGTTTGTCCTCCTTTGTCCTCGGCCTGGTTATGGTAATCCCGATTGGCCTGCTCATAATCTTCCATCCGGCCGATGTCCATCCAGTATTCACGGATGGGAAAGGCCACTGTTTCACAGCGTCTGCGGAGGAGCTCCTCGAAGACACCGGTCATGTCGGAGGGGCGATCCTTGGGGATAAAGGCCAGGATCTCCGGCTCCAGGACGTAAATGCCGGCGTTGACGAAGAAATGATGCACCGGTTTTTCATCGATGCCGGCCAGGCGGTGCTGATCCGTCTTGATCACACCGTAAGGCACCTGGAAATGATACTCTTTGACACAAATGGTCGCCTGGGCGTGATGGGCGTCGTGAAAATCAAGGAGGTGCTGCCAGTTGACGCGGGTCAGCACGTCACCGTTCATGACGATACAGGCCCGGTCGGGATGCTCCGGCAACAGCGTCAACGCCCCGGCGGTGCCCATCTTCCAGGATTCCCGCAGATAGCGGATATCGACGCCCCAACGGGAACCGTCGCCGAGGAACGCCTCGATCTTGTCGGCCAGGTAGTTTACGGAAACAAAATACCTGCGGAATCCGAATTCTGCAAAATTTTCTATAATGGTCTCCAGCAGAGGTTTTCTACCGACCCTGAGGAGAGGTTTGGGCATATCGTTCGTCAGGGGTTGAAGCCGCTCCCCCTGGCCACCCGCCATGATGACGACCCAGTTGTCCCGGCCTGGTAACTGCACCAGATCCACCAAAATTTTGAGGTCTACGACCTCCCCCTGCCCATTGACGATCGGTATCTGCCGTAAGTCCTTGCTTTTCATCAAGGCAATCAGATCGTCGTTTCGCTGGCCGGGACGGGCGACGGTAAAATCGACGGTCATGACCTTTTCGATCGGTTCGCTCAAGCTCATCCCCTTAAGCAGGGCCCGACGGATATCCCCGTCCGTAACGATCCCGATAAGGCGCCGGGCATCATCAACTACCAGGGCGATCTGCAGGGCGGCGGCCGCGGGAAGGATCAGGAGCGAGGAGACCAGGAGGATCCCCACCACCTTCATGCCCAAAACGATGGTGACCGCGGCCAGGACGGCCATCAGGGATTCGAGCCGTTTGACCCGGATCCCCGAGGTGCGGGCCGATTCGGGGTCGAAGGTGAGGAAGAAGAAATCGTGGTAAAGGAGGATCGTGGTGGCCAGGACCCCGGCGGCCAGGAGAAGGGAAAAGTAAACCTCCTTCGGATCGATGGCCAGCACGTTCCCGAAAAGGTAGCCGAAAAGAT
>CAYOGU010000068.1:0-13651 GCA_964403345.1 uncultured Syntrophus sp.
GGACGTCGAGCATGTCGTCCTGGAAGTCCGTGTCGGCCTTGTCGATCTCGTCGATCAGCAGGACCGTCCGGCAGTCGGAGACGAAGGCCTGGCCGATCTTCCCCATACGGATGTAGGCCTCAATGTTGCTCACGTCCCTTTTGGAATCGCCGAAGCGGCTGTCGTTGAGCCGGGTCAGGGTGTCGTACTGGTAGAGGGCGTCCAGGAGCTTCATGCTGGACTTGACGTTGAGGACGATGAGCGGCATCGCCAGGCTCTCGGCGATGGCGTGGGCGAGCATGGTCTTGCCCGTTCCCGGCTCGCCCTTGAGCAGAAGCGGCATCTCGAGGGCCATCGAGACGTTCACGATCTTGGCCAGTTCGTCGTCCAGGACGTACTTCGCGGCTCCTTCGAATCGGCAGGACTCGCCGGTTTTGTTCATCCTTCCCTCCTTCATGAATCGATATGGATCACCCTTAACCAATGTCCCGGTTTTTTTCCACTCATTTTTGAGTTTGTGGTATGAGACAGACAGCCGAAGATCGGTCGGGATATCGTGCCAAAGCGTTTCAGGGGAATTCTTCTCGCAGAGGTTACGGATGCGGGTCTTCGAATGAGCGGGGGAATGCATGGGACGGGCGTTGGCCGTTGCAAAAGGGAGGGACTGTTGATCTGTCGTCCTGAAGACCGCAGGATCTGCGAGAAGGTGCTCAGGACCGTCGGAAAGGGCCCGGAGGGGGCAGCGCCCTTCGGCGATCTCATCGTCGCCGTCGGCCGGTACTTCCTGGATGTCCCCTACGAGGCCGATACCCTCGAGAGCGAAGGCCCTGAGGAGCTCGTCGTGAACCTCCGCGCCTTCGACTGCGTGACCCTCGTGGAAAACGCCGTCGTCCTGGCGGGCATGATCCGGGCAGGCAAGACCGCCTTTGCCGACTACGCCGCGGCGCTGGAGCGGATCCGCTATCGCCGGGGCCGTTGCGACGGCTACCCCTCGCGCCTCCACTACTTCACCGACTGGCTCCATGACGGGAAGCGCAAGGGCATGATCCGGGACGTCACCGCTGAGATCGGGGGCCTGCCTTACCCCAGGGACCTTTGCGGCCTCACGGACCGTCGCTCCGACCACCCGCCGCTATCGGATGCGGCCGTCTTCAGGCGGATGCGGACCATCGAGGGGATGGTCTCCCGGCGCCCCCTCCACCATATCCCGAAGTCCGCCCTGGCCAAGGCCCTGAACCTCGTCCAGGATGGCGACCTGATCGCGATCACGACGCACGAGACGGGGTTCGACGTAGGCCATGCGGGAATCGCCGTCCGGACCGGAAATGCCGTCCGCCTCCTGCACGCCTCGAGCGCGGCAGGTCGCGTGGTCCTCTCGGAGGAGACGCTCGGCCGATACCTTGCGGCCAAACCCTCCCGAACGGGAATCATCGTGGGACGGGCGATCCCGCCGGACAGGAGAGGCGGCCGGCCAGTGGCCTCCCCTCCGCACAAGGGCTGGTGGTGAAACAACTCCTGGTTGACGGACGCGCCAGCCTGGCCACGGAAGCAGCGGTTGTGGTCAGGATCAACGGCAGATTTTTAAGGAAGGGAGAGCCATATGGAAAATTCAGACCGCAACCCGAAACCGGACAGGACTTACATTCACTTCGTCGTCGCCATCTGCGCCGGCATGATAATCTCCGCGCTGGGCCTGGTCGTCCTCGAGTACTTCGGCATCATCAACTACGTCAAAAACTGGCCCTGATCGTGGAGACGCAATGAAGCCAGCAGGGTCTCGACGGCGGCCTCGTCAAAGGCGACCTCCCGGAAGAGCTCTTGGATCTGCTCCGCGTCCAGGGACAGGAAGTCCTCCTCCCTCGGGGTGATGAGCAGCCCGCCCATGTCCACCGCGCCGGGGCTGACCAGGAGACGCCCGGCACCCTCCCGTGAATAGGCGTCCGGTCGGTGCTTGAGGCGGGGAAAGAGGATCATGCGCCACCGTCCCCCCCGACGGGACACGATCAGGTTCAGCATCGGCTCCTCCGGGGCGTCCGCCGGACCGCCCAGGGCCGACGTCACCAGACGGACCGCAGCCGCGACATCCGCCTTCCGCCCCCCATCGATCACGATCGCCCCGCACCAAAGGCCATCCGTCCGGAATATCTCCGCGGCACCGTACTGCAGCAGGCTCCCCCGGCCCCGTGACGTGGGGACTGCGGCCTCCACCGGCAGCAGGCGGGAGGGAACGGCCTGGAAGTGGAGGTGGTCCGGCGCCGAGGCGCCGCAACGAGGGCCGTTGTAAAGGACCACCATCCGGGGGCCGAGATCCTCGGCCAGTTGCAGGAATGTCTCCAGACTGTCCGGAAGCGACTGGGGGAGGTGCTGGCGGTGGGCGATCGTGTAATGGACCGGGAAGATCGGCGCCGGGTTGCACAGGAGGAGCCAATCGTCCCGATAAAGGATTCCCTCCTGCTCGGGCGGAAGATGGTCCCGGCAGAGGAAGCAACGCCGATTGCGGATCGACTCCGGATCGACCGGTGCGGTGGAACTCTTTGCACGCCCAGGGTTGTACTGGACGCGGACCGAGGCCCTCCCTACCCGGATCTCCCTCGTCCGGGCGCCGTTCAGGACGGCATAGCCTTCGGCAAGCGCCGGCCACTGATCCCTCTGGCTCTCCAGAAGCGAGGCCGCCATGTCGGCCAGGGACAGAGGTTCATCCGCCCCGTTGAAGGCCGCAAAGAGCCTCCTTACCAGAGGGTCGCCCTGCACCGATCGGGCAACCACCTTGTAACCGATGCGGTGGGGCACCGTGGTTTGCGCCATCCGAAAGGGTTCCTCCATGACGAAACGGAATCCCCGTCTCTCATACCAGCGCCCGGCCTGCACGTTCTGGGCCATCACCCCGACCCAGAGCTCCTTGAGACGGTGGGTCAACGCCTCGTCCTCGGCGGCCCAGAGGAGCCGGCTCCCGATCCCCGTCCCTTGAAAGCCGGGCAGGATGTAAAGGGAAGCGAGGTAGAGGCGCTTCTCGTCCCGGTGGAACTGTGTCCGGGCATAACCCACCGCCTCGCCGTCGGCCTCGGCGATGAAGCCCCTCACATGGGGGGTGTCGTAAATCTCGGAAAGGGCGTCGATCCGGTAGGTCGACTCGAGGTAGGCCTTCAGGTCCTCCATTGGAATGAAGGCGCTGTAGGCCGCGGACCACGTCTCCCAGAGGATCCGCCTCACCGCCGGAAAATCCGCGCGTCGCCAGGGCCGGGTCAGGATCTCCATCCCCTCACCCCGTTCATCTTCCGGCGCGCCCGGATCTCCAGCGTCCGGAGGCGGTCCTTGTAAAGGTCGTAACGGTTCCTCTGTTCGACGGATGGGGAGGCGTCGGTGTTCCCCTCCCATCGACGGCAGAGGTAGAGGCTATCAAAGATCCGCCCGATCCGGTACTCCCGCGAAAGGCGGAGCGAAACCGCGTAATCCTCGCCGTAACCCACGTTCGGGAAACCAACACGGCGCAGGAGCGCCGTATCGAAGGCGCGCGGAGCCCCAATGCCGTTGATCCTGAGGGCATTGTTGCGTCCGTTGCCCTCGGTCCATTCCCTGTGGTCCACCAGTCCCGGGGGGATCTCCTCCAACCGTTCGTTGACCAGGGTGTAGGCCCCGACGGCCATCGCGCAGTTTTCCCCCCTCATCAGATCGACCAGCCTCTGGAGCGCATCCCCGCGGTAGAGGTCGTCCGAATCGAGCTGGACGGCGTAGCGGCCGCACGCCGTCGAAAAGATCGCCTCGTTCCAGCAACCGCCGATGGAAAGGTCCTTGCGCCTGGGAACGATATGGACCAGGGAGGGGCTGCGTTCGGCCAGACCGGCGACGAGCGCCGTGGTTCCGTCTGTGGAATGGTTGTCCACGACGATCACGTTGAAGGAGAAATCGGGTTTCTGGGCCAAGGCGCTCTTGACGGCATCGGCGACCGTCCGGACCCGATTCTTGACGGGAATGATGACGCTCGCCTCCACGGGGAAAGGGCCGGCGGCTCGAGGGACGTCCAGGAAGCTCGGCTCGAGGAAAGCCCCGATCCGCTTGAGATGCGCCGTCACCGCCTGCTCCATCTCCATCTGGAGGGCGCGGTTGGCGGGATCGACGTAGGAAAAATGGCCCGCGGCGCCCCCCCCATCCTCCCCGGCCGCATCGACGACCGCCAGACGCTCCGGCAGGTGGAAGGGCAGACGGTCCGTGGAGAGCTTGAGGCGCAGGTCGTACCACCCGGCCCACCGGAAGGACGGGATCTTTCCGTATCGGCGCAGGGCCCGCCGGGCTGCGGACGTCGAGATCAGGATCAGGGGACCGAAATCGAAACCGTCCCGGAGGCTCCCGAGCTGGCAGTCGATCAGGGGCCGTTCCCGAAGGCCATCGACGCTCCTCTCGGCGTAGTCGGCATAGGCCATCGACGCCCCGGCGGCCTCGGCCGCCTCAAACAAGCGCTCCGGGGCGCGGAGGTCCGGATGAACCCTCCCGGCATCGGGAACAAAGAGGAGGTAACGCGCGGCGCTCCCCGCCAGGAGGGCGTTCCATGTCTCCCCGCAGAGAGGGCCGTCACAGACCAGCGTTTCGCACCGGGGTTTGGAATCGGGCGTTTCGGCACTCCGCAGAAGGACCGCATTCCTGACCAGGGTGCTTCGGAGGAGCTCGCCCAAGGCCCGCTCAGGATCCGGCGAGGCGTTCCCGAAAAGTACGGCGGTGATCATTTTCACGACCCTCCACGACCAGAACCCGCGCCAATGGAATGTGGCGATCAGCTATACAAAGGATTCCGGGGATACTTGACGTTCGGCGGATCCTTGCGGTTCGGATTGGCCACCACGGTCGTCGCCGCGCCCAGGAGCCTCTTGAGGCCCTTGGCCCCGCAAGCCTTGCACTTGAGGCCCTTTTCATCGGGGCTTTTGACGATGTACTCGCTGACATTCCCGCACTTGCTGCACTGGTAATCGAACATCGGCATGGTCTGCCTCCTGAATTGAAATGGAATTCAGCTTACATCGGGACCCATTCTCTTGTCAACGGATCGGGTAATGGATTCCTCTTGATGCGCCTCTCCGAACATGGTAGGAATGCGCAAGCGGAGGAAATTCCGGCGGCTTCGGCCGCCTCTCGTCGGAGTTTATGCTGCACAGGATCATCCAGCTCATATTGGGGCTCGTCGTCCTCTCGACCATCGCGGTGTTCGATCCAAAATCGACTTCCGAACCGGCTGCTTCGCCTGAGGATCGCGCGCGGGAGGATCTGAGCCGCTTCGAATACCCCAGCCAAGCCCGCATCGCCTGGAGGGCCCACTTCGTCAGGCCGCAGGACTCCTTGGAGCGGCTTTTCGGGAGCGACTGGGTCCTGGTCGCCCGCTTCAACCGCATCGACCGCCGCCACGTCTACCCCGGCATGACGATCAAGGTCCCCCTCCGGATGGAGGAAATCCGGGACTACACCCCCATGCCCAGCCTTTACGAACCGGCGCGCAAACACCCGAAGTATCTCTATCTCAACGTCACCGAGCAGTGGATCGGAGCGTACGAATACGGCCGGCTCGTCTTCTCCATGCCGGCGGCGACCGGGATCGATGGGCATCTGGCCCCGACGGGCCTCTTCAAGGCGGAGGCCTACCACCGAAGGCACACCTCGTCGCTCTACAAAACGGCCAAGGGGAACGCCCAGTATCCGATGGATTACGCCATCCGCTTCCTGATCGACAAGGAGCATGTTTCCTACTGGATCCATGCCCGGGACCTGCCGGGACGGCCGGCCTCCCACGGCTGTATCGGCGTCTTCGACGAGGCAATGCAGAAGCGGGTCTACGGAGTTCCCGACAAACCGCTCCTCGAGGACGCCAGAAAACTTTACGAATGGACGATCGGCCCAGAGGAGTTGGCCGCGGACGACGGGAGCGTCAGAATCCTCGCCAACGGTCCGCCGATCGAGATCCTGGGCGAGCTGCCGAAGTACCTACCGAAACCGCCGCGATAGGAGCCGGCAGTGTGAACCTGGGACTGGATTTTTCCGGAGATTTGTGGTAGCGGCTTTTCAGTCGATCGTCACGCGGTGCAAGAGGGTTTAGACCGGAATCTCCAAGACCTGTGAGAGCTGCGATGCCTTTCCCAGCAAAGCCCCTGACGTTTGGAAAGACCGACCGGCTGGTCAGAGGGATGCGATTCCTGAAATGGGCCGCGGCCCTTCTGCTGTGGGCCGCAACAGCGTCCCCATCGGCGGCCGCCGACTGGACAGGGCTTGTGGAACGGCTGACGGCCGACGGCTTCGACCGGCCCGCTGTCGAGAGACTGTTTGCCAGGCCAGAGGTGACCTTCGAGCCGGACGCGATGGCCGGAAAGCTCAAGGTCCTGATCCGCAACCGTTCGGCTGATGCCGAGTCGGCTGCCGTGAAGTTGCGGACAGCCATCCGCCGGGGCTATCTCCAGAGCGGGGTCATCTCCCGCGCCCGCTCCTACATCCGCGAGAACACTGAGGTCCTCAACGAAATCTCCGCCCTCTACGACGTCCCCCGGGAGATCATCGTCTCGATCCTCCTGATCGAAACCCATCTAGGGCGGAACACAGGCCACAGCCGCGTCTTCAACCGTCTGGCCAGCATGGCCTGCTGCACCGATCTGGAAACCATCCGTCCCTATCTGGCCCGGACCCTGATCAACCCCGACACCGAGGCGTACGCCCGACGCCGCTGCCGGGAGAAGGCCGACTGGGCCTACGAGGAGCTCAAGGCCCTGCTTCGCTACGCCGAACGGGACGGCGTCGATCCGCTTGGCATCCGGGGATCGATCTACGGGGCGATCGGCATGTGCCAGTTCATGCCCACCAACGTCTTCAGCTTCGGCGTGGACGCCGACGGCGACGGACGCATCGATCCCTTCGCCAAGCCGGACGCCCTCCACAGCATCGCCAACTACCTCCGGGGACACGGCTGGCACCGGAACCTGGACCGCCGGGGGCAGCACCGGGTGATCTTCGACTACAACCACAGCACCGTCTACGCGAACACCGTCCTGGCGGTCGCGGAGAAGATCGGCTTGAGGAGGGTCTCCCGCCACTGACGGGAAGGCCGCCCGGCGGCGTGGGCGATCCGCCATCCCGCAAGGCTATCCCAGACGATCGGGAACATTCACCTCGCCGGCCAGCTTGACCTTGCCATAGGAGGTCATCGTCGTCGCGATGTCAAGGACGATCGGCGGCTCCTCTCCGGCCGGGATGGCGACCGAGATCGGGTTGGTCCCAAGGATCAGCTCGGTTCCACCCCAAGGCGCCATGTGGTTGGCGTTCGCCACGGTCATGTAGGTCCCGATCATGTCGTGGATCAGCGGCATCGATGAGTAGACGGTCCCCGCCCCGGCATGGTTGCCGTTGATGGTTGCCGTTGAAGGTGCCGACCCAGGCCGGGCCCGAGGCCCTGGCCTTCCGGATCGCCAGTTCCGCAGCGAAGCTCATCACCAGATGGCCCATGGCGTTGTCCCCGTCGACGAAGGCTGTCACGGCGTTCTCCCGGACGGTATGGATCCGGGGACGGAGGTTGACCCGCCCGCCCGGATCCGCTGGGTGTAGTGGGGCAGGCGGAAGATGCCACGGGTGTCGACACCGCGAAGGTCCGCGTCAATCATCCGGGCGGCACAGATCGCCGCATCCCCTTCGGGAAGTCGCAGGGCCGCCAGGACAGAGGCAGCAAAGGACCTGAGCCTACCGGGCTAAAAAGACAGCCCTTCGGTCCTGCTGGCCATCATCATTGCTCCTTATATGTAAATCTCGGTTTGCGAATCTCGGGGCGCGCTCTCCCGTGTCGGATCGATCCCTCCGGTCCGGAGGGATCGGGGAAAGGGGTCTGCATTCCTGTCGGTCCGGGGCCAGCGATTGCCCCGGGGGGTTATACCCTAACCAATCGAGAACTGTTTATATTTCGATACCTTCTGCCAGCCTGCCGGGCAAAACGGCTGGCCGGACCGCTGGGTCAAAGGCAAATCTTTTCTCCCCCCGTTGGAAGCGGCCCCCTTCTCATTGACAGCCCCCCTCCCATTGCTTATATTAGGATCGAGATGGAAAAGTCCGCGGAAAGGGGACCCTCTTGCAGGGGATGACGCATGGCGCATGACGAACGGGGCGCGCTGCCGGTAGGGGATGTGAAGGACGATGAGGAACTTCGAGAACCGAAGCTGTACCGGGTTATCCTGCACAATGACGACTACACGACGATGGACTTCGTGGTCGAGGTCCTCGTCTCTGTTTTTCACAAGCCAGCCGCCGAGGCGACAAAGATCATGATGGACGTCCACAGGAAGGGGAAAGGGGTCTGCGGCGTCTATACCTACGACATCGCGTCAACGAAGGTTTCCATCGTCCACCAGTTGGCCAAACGGAGGGAGTTTCCCCTGAAATGCTCCCTCGATGAAGCCTGAGGCCCCAGGCTGAAGAGGTATTATGAAGATCAGCGAGACACTCAACCGCATCATCATGGCGGCATATGCGGAGGCAAACGTTCGGCGGCACGAGTTCATCACGCCGGAGCACCTGCTTTACGCCAGCCTTTTCTTCGACGAAGGACGCGATATCATTGCGAACTGCGGGGGCGATCCGGACCAGCTCAAGAAGACCCTGGAGCGGCATCTGGGCGAGGCGGATACGGTCAGCACGGCCATCCGGGTGACCCAATCCCTGGGATTCCAGAACATCCTCGAGAGGGCCGCCTGGCACATCACCTCCGCCCAAAAAAACATTCTGGAACTGGGGGACGTCCTTGTCTCGATCCTCGAGGAAAAGGAGTCCCACGCCGCCTTCTACCTCCAGCGGGAGGGGATCACCCGCCTGGCCCTGCTCAACTACATCTCCCACGGCGTCTCGGTCATCTCCAGCGAAAGCGGCGAGCGGAAGCCGGGTCCCGCGACCCGGGAGGAGGAACCCACCCGGGAAACGAGGGAAGACCCGTCCAAATTCCTCAAGGCATACACCACTGAACTGACGGCCAAGGCCAAAACCGGTGAGATGGACCCCCTGATCGGCCGGGATGAGATCCTCTTGCGGACGATCCAGGTCCTCTGCCGTCGATTCAAGAACAACCCTGTCCACGTGGGGGAACCCGGCGTAGGGAAGACCGCCATCACCGAAGGGCTGGCCCAGCTCATCGCTAAAGGGGAGGTCCCCAGGAAACTCCAGGGGGCCAAGATCTTCTCGCTGGATATGGGGGCGGTGATCGCCGGAACCCGTTTTCGGGGCGATTTCGAGGAGCGGCTCAAGAAAGTGATCACCGAAATCCAGAAGCAGGACAAGGCGATCCTTTTCATCGACGAGATCCACAATGTCGTCGGCGCCGGCGCCGTTTCGGGAGGATCCCTGGATGCCGGGAACATCCTCAAGCCGGCCCTCGTCTCCGGGAAGCTGCGCTGCATCGGCTCGACGACCTACGACGAATACCGCAAGTATTTCGAGAAGGACGGGGCCCTCTCCCGGCGCTTCCAGAAGATCGAGGTCCCGGAGCCTTCCGTCGAGGATACTGTGAAGATCCTCCAGGGTCTCCGCGGCCGGTACGAGGACTTCCACCAGGTCTCCTTCAACGACGAGGGGATCCGGGAGGCGGTCGAGTTGTCCCACCGTTACATCAGCGACCGCCGTCTGCCGGACAAGGCGATCGACGTGATCGACGAGGCCGGCGCCCTAGCCTCGATGGGCCGTTGCGACGAAACCGCGGAGCCTACCCCCATCGGCCCCCAGGAGATCGAAACCATCGTCGCCCGGATCGCCCGAATCCCAGAGAAGAGCATTTCCACCTCGGAGATCGAGAAGCTCAAGGACCTCGATGCCGATCTGAAGGCACGGATCTTCGGCCAGGACGAGGCCGTCGAAAAGGTCGTGGAGGCGGTCAAGCGCTCCCGGGCCGGCTTCCGCGAACCGGACAAACCCGTCGCCTCGCTGCTCTTCGTGGGACCGACTGGCGTGGGGAAGACGGAACTCGCCCGCCAACTGGCCGCGATCCTGAACGTGCCGCTTCTGCGCTACGACATGAGCGAGTACCAGGAGAAGCACACCGTGGCCAAGTTCGTCGGCGCGCCTCCGGGTTACGTGGGCTACGAGGAAGGCGGACTTCTGACCGAGGCCGTCCGGAAGACCCCCCACGCAGTCCTCCTCCTGGACGAAATCGAAAAGGCCCACGCCGACATCTTCAACACGCTCCTGCAGGTGATGGACTACGCGACCCTCACGGACAACAACGGCAAGAAGGCGGATTTCCGGAACGTCATCCTCCTGATGACTTCGAACGCCGGGGCCCGGGAGATCGGCCGGCAGACCGTCGGCTTCGAGGGGAAGCCCATCAACCGGGATGCCGTCTTCAAGGCCCTGGAGAAGACCTTCTCCCCCGAGTTCCGGAACCGGCTCGACGGAATCGTCAACTTCCGGGGTCTCGACGACGCGGTCCTCCTGAAGATTGTGCAGAAGGCGATCGGAGAATTCGCCGCACAGCTCGCCGAGAAAAAGGTCCGGCTGACGGTCACCGATCCCTGCTCGGCGTGGCTCGCCCGGAAGGGTTACTCGCCCGAATTCGGGGCCCGGGAGATCGCCCGGCTGATCCAGGACCGGATCAAGCGGTCCTTTGTCGACGAGGTCCTCTTCGGGAATCTCAAGGGGGGTGGCGAGGCGGTTGCCGACATCGAGAACGACGACGTGGTCATTCGGGTCACCCATGCCGGTCTATCGACTCCCTGAGGCCGCCGTTTTCCCGCCTGTTGAGGGCGCCGCGAGGAACGGCCTTCTAGCCGTCGGCGGAGACCTGTCTCCCCGGCGGCTCCTGGCCGCCTATCGGGAGGGGATCTTTCCCTGGTATTCCGAAGGGGAACCGCTCCTCTGGTGGTCCCCGGACCCACGCTTCGTCCTCTTCCCTGGAGAGTTGCGCGTCTCCAGAAGCATGCGGCAGTTTCTCAAGAAGGAAACCCTCCGGATCACCTTCGACCGGGCCTTCGGGGCGGTCATCGCCGCCTGCCAGACCCCCCGTAAGGGGCAGGAGGGGACCTGGATCACCCCTGAGATGCGGGAGGCCTACTCGTCCCTTCACAGGATGGGCTATGCCCACTCTGTCGAGGCCTGGCAGGGCCAGACGCTCGCCGGCGGGCTTTACGGGGTTTCCCTCGGCCGTATCTTCTTCGGCGAGTCGATGTTCTCCCTGACGCCGAACGCCTCCAAGGCGGCCCTCATCGCGCTGGTCGACCGCCTGAAAGACCGGGGCTTCGGGCTGATCGACTGTCAGGTCGAGACCGTCCATCTGGCGAGCCTCGGCGCCCGTCCCATCCCCCGGCTGGAGTTCGTCAGCCGCCTGAAGGAAGCGCTCTGCTATGAAACCCTTCAGGGCGACTGGGGAGTGCTCCTGGCAGGACCTCCGGAACCCCCTTCGGCAAAAGGAATGCCGCTCCGATCATGAATCCACTGCCCCTCCTGTTCATCATGACCTTTCTGGTCTACGTCGACCTGCGCATCCTCACGGCGATCCTGCCGTCCATATCCGCGTCGCTCGGCGCCTCGCCCGGCGCGGCGGGCCTGGCCCTGACCGCCTATTCCGCCACTTACGGTCTGGGGCAGTTGGTCTACGGCCCCCTTTCCGACCGCCTGAACCGGATCGCCGTGGTGAGGGCGGCGGGCGGCGGTTTCTGTCTCTGCACGCTGCTGTCCGCCCTGGCCCTGACGAGCGGTCAGTTCATCGCCGTGCGTCTCCTGGCTGGTCTCTTCGCCGGGGCGGTGATCCCGCTGACCCTGGTCTTCATCGGGGACACCGTCGAGTATGGCCGTCGCCAGGCGGTCCTCGGCCGCGTCTCGGCCATCGCCTCGATCGCCATGGCCTTCTCCGCCTCGATCGGGGGGACCGTCGCCCACTTTGTCTCCTGGCGATTCATGATGCTGGGGTACGGCCTGATCGCGCTGATCCCGGTCTTTCTCATGTGGAAGGTCCCGACCGGCACCCCGACCATCCCCGCCGGACCTCCCGAGCACTACGCCGATTTCTTGAAAAACCGCCGCAGCCTGTTCATCTACCTGGCGGTCTTTCTGGAGAGCGCCCTCCTCTGGGGGCCGATGACCTATATCGGGTCCTTCGTGATCGATCATTACCGTTGGGACCAATTGAAGGTCGGCCTGCTCATCGCCCTTTTCGGGATCGGGATGATGGTCAGCGGCCTTCTGATCGGCCGGATCCGACAGCGTCTCTCCGAAAAAAGTCTGGCGGTCCTGGGGGGAGTCCTGATGGGCGTCTCCTATCTGGCCTGCCTCCCCCTCGGCTCCTCGGCGGTCCTGGCCACGGCCCTCTTTGCCCTGGGGGTGGGCTATGCGATCCTGCACACCACCCTGCAGCTCCGCGGCACCGAAATCAGTTCGGCATCTCGGGGCAAGGCCTTCTCGCTCTTCGCGGTCAGCAATTTTCTGGGGCTCGCCATTGGGAGCGCGGCATTCGGATGGATGGCCGACGGGGAACATTACGGTCCGATGTTCGTGCTGGCGGCGCTTGGACTGGCCGGCATCGGGCTGGCCACGGCGTTTGCCCCCCAGGGATCGGCAGAGCATCGGTCAGGCATCGATCTCGCAGGGCAGAACAAGATTTGACATCTGCCGGCGGGTCCGATAGATATCTCCCATGGACACCCTCTATTATTTCGACAACGCGGCCACGTCCTGGCCGAAACCGGAAGCAACCGGTGCGGCGATGGAAAGATTCCTCCGCGAGTGTGGCGGATCTCCTGGCCGCTCAGGGCACCGCCTCTCCATCGCGGCGGGCCGAATCGTCCTCGAAGCCCGGGAGGCCATGGCCGCGTTGATCGGTGCGGACGATCCCCTGCGGATCGTCTTCACGAAAAACGCCACCGAGGCGCTCAACATCGCCCTTCGGGGGTTTCTGAAGCCGGGCGATCACGTCATTACGTCGTCGATGGAACACAACTCGGTGATGCGGCCGCTCCGCCAGCTGGAGGCAGACGGGGTGGCCCTGTCGGTCCTTCCCTGCTCCGGCCGGGGCGAACTCGATCCCGGAACGATCCGGCCGGCAATCCGGACCTGCACCAGGATGATGGTCCTGACCCATGCCTCAAACGTGACCGGAACGATCCTCCCCATCGCCGAAGCGGCCAGGATCGTCCACGACCATGGAATCGCCGTCTGCATCGATGCAGCCCAGACAGCGGGCGCCCTGCCGATCCACGTTGGGGAAATGGGCATCGACCTTCTGGCCTTCACCGGACACAAGGCCCTCTTCGGTCCCTCCGGGACCGGCGGGCTCTATATCGCCCCCGGCCTGGAGGAGCAACTCCGCCCCCTGATGGCAGGAGGGACGGGAAGCCGCTCCGAATTCGAAGGCCAACCCGACTTTCTCCCCGACAAGTTCGAAGCGGGAACGCCCAACAGCGTGGGCCTTGCGGGTCTCGGGGCCGGCGTTTCCTGGCTCCTGGCGCGGGGCGTCGAAACCGTCCGCACCCATGAGACGGCCCTGACGGCGCGTTTCCTGGAGGGCCTGAGGGATACCCCCGGGATCTTCCTCTACGGCCCGCAGGACCCGTCGCTCCAGACCGCTGTCGTCTCATTCAATATCGCCGGGCTGGAGCCGTCTGAGGCGGCCCTGGCGTTGGACGAACGGTTCGGCATCCTTTCCAGACCCGGACTCCACTGCGCGCCTGCCGCCCATCGGACG
>CAYOGU010000069.1:0-13611 GCA_964403345.1 uncultured Syntrophus sp.
CGGTGGTGCCCACAAACTCCCCGAGAACGTCTCCTTTGTCGATGCCGCCTGCCTTGAACCTGTCAGCCTGACCGTTCGGACGCTGACGCAGGTGAAGCCCATGGTCGGCGATACCGTGGCGATCTTCGGACCAGGGGCCATCGGCATGTTTCACCTTCAGGCCTTCAAGGCGGCCGGGGCCGGTCAGGTGATCATGATCGGCATCGACCAGGATGCGAAGCGTTTCGAGACGGCCAAGGCCCTGGGGGCCGATCACATCGTCAATTCGAGCAGGGAAGACGTGGTAAAACGGGTCCGGGAACTGACAGACGGCTTCGGGGCCGACATCGTCGTGGAAACGGCGAGTTCAGCCGCGGTCATCCCGCTGGCGATCGACGTGGCGGCCGCGCGGGGGAGGGTCTCCCTGTTCGGCCTCTATCCCGAGGCGACGCTGAGCCCCCTGACCCTTAACCGCAGCGGCCTGCAGGTCTTCGGCGACGTCGGATCTCTGCCCCGGTATTTTGTCACGGCGATCCGCTGGATGAAATACGGGAAGGTCAAGGCAACGCCCCTGGCCCATCGGACCTTCCGTCTGGAAGAGGCCAGGGATGCCCTTGAAGCGTCCCGGAAGGGCGAGGTGGCCAAGGTCATTTTCGAGATATAGGCTGCAGGATCTAGGGCCCCTGTCCGGGGCGTAGGCGTCGCATTGCGGGCCTCGTCTCGCAGAGCCGAGGGAAACATGGGGTGATGAGATGAAGGAACTGTATCTGGAAAAACCGGGTGACTTGAAGATGAGGGACATGGGACCGGTACCGGCGCCCAAGGGCCGTGAGGTCAAGGTCAGGGTGAGCTACGGGGGGATCTGCGGCTCGGACCTTCGGGTCCTGAGGGGGACCATTCCGTACGCCACGTACCCCTGCCGTCCCGGTCATGAGATCCTGGGGACCATCTCCGAGGCGGGGGAGGGGGCGCCGTTCAAGGTCGGGACCAAGGTGGTCTCTTTCCCGAACACTTACTGCGGCACCTGCGAATTCTGCTTGCGGGGAAGGACCAATATCTGCGCGAACAAGAAGGCCTTCGGGGTCACCTGCGACGGCCTGTTCGCCCAGGAGGTCCTCCTCGATTCCGAGTTCGTGGTGCCCGTTCCTTCCGACCTGGCCGATCAGAGGGCCATATTGGCAGAGCCTTTTGCCGTGAACGTCCATGCCCTGAAGCGAACCGAGATCTCCAGGGAGAAATCGGTGGCCGTCATCGGCTGCGGGACCGAAGGCCTGCTGGCGATCGCCCTCTTGAACCACATGGGGGCGTCTATCACCGTGCTGGACATCAATCCGCTGAAAATGGAAAAGGCCAGGAGCTTCAACAAGGGCATCAAGCCGCTCCTCCCCGCCGAGGCGAAAGACCAACAGTTCGACGTGGTGATCGAGGCAGCAGGGGTGAAGGCGTCCGTCGAGCAGGCGTTCCAGTTGGTCAAACCGGGGGGCGCGGTCATCTCCCTGGGCATCAGCGGAGATGCGATCAGTTACCCGGCCCTGCGCATCACGCGCAGCGAGATCACCATTTACGGCACCATCATCTACACGAAAAAGGATTTCGCGGATGCGATCGCCCTCCTGAGGGATCCCGCGTTCAATGTGTCGCCCATCCTTTCGCGGATCGATCCCCTTGCCAAATACCAGGAGGCTTTTGCGGACGCCATGACCGGCAACTTCGCCAAGATCGTCCTTGACTTCCGTCAGGATTAATCCGGAAGACCGGCCGCAGCCCGGCATGAGATGTTTGACAAAAGGGCGCAAGGCCGGTATGTGCAAAGAGTAAAACAAAATTCCATGTAATGAAACAGTTCCCGGTCAGGGAGCTCTCGGGCGGTTCGGACCACGAATTTCCCGAGGGCCATGGCAATGAATCCGCTCATCCATGTGAAGGTGTCATTCACGATGAGTCTCTCCGCCCGTAGCCGGCCGACGCGGCCTTCAGCGAACCGATTCCCTTGGTGCGGATCTCCGTGCCCATCCCACCGCTGTTGGCGGCCCTTGACCTCGATCGCCTGTTCCCCTTCCGGGCTTCAAGCCGGCCGGACCGGCCATCGCCATCCTTCCGGATCAGGATCCAGGAGTTTCGAGGAGGTTGCCCGGGAGCCCGGCGCCGGTCACGCCGTCGGAGAGGCGGTCGGGACACATCGGACAGCGGATCGAATGGGGTGGTGCGACGGCGCCGCCGCTGGGGAGGTCGCCTCATGACGGGTGATGCGGTCGGGGGTTCGAGATGTTTCAGGAAGGAGATTCGGAAAGAGGCGCATAAGGTTCGAGGCATAGCACCATCAACTTTAATCGGGAGGGTATGATATGAGAAAGATGACATGGTTGTGTGGAGCTGTCGCGTTACTGGCCTTGGGATTCCTCGGGACCGCCCAGGCGGCGGAATTCCCGGTCAAGGACTTCGCCGGGATTATCCAGTGGGGTGCCGGTGGGGCGACCGACAACATCATCCGGGCCACGACGCCTTACGTGGAAAAGGTGATGGGCAAGCAGATTGTCCTGCAGAACAAGACCGGGGCGACCGGGGCCGTCGCCATGCAGTGGGTCCACAACCAGCCCGCCGACGGCTACACCCTGCTGATGTCGGCCGAAAACCCCCTGCTTTACCGGGTCCTGGACATCTCGCAGCTCGAATACAAGGACTTCTACGCCGTATCGGTCATCGCCCGGAACGTGGGGGTCGTGATCGCCGGCAACAACACCCCCTGGAAGAACGTGGGCGATCTCTTTGCCGATGCCAAGAAGAACCCCGGCGCCATCAAGATGGGATCGACCGGGGCGGGCGGCCTTCCCCACGTGGTGGCCTCCATGTTCAAGGCGACCGATGGGGTGACCTTCAACCAGATCGTCTACCCCGGCGAGGGGCCCTCTACGACGGCCCTCCTGGGCGGGCACGTCCAGTTCTCGACCGTGGGCCTGGCGGCCGCGCGGGAGCACATCCGGGCGGGCCGGGTCAAGGCCTTGGCCATGATCTCGGACACCACGGTGCCCACGTTGGAGACGGTCCCCCTGATCACCGCCACCAACCCCGCCTACAAGAAGTTCCTCCCCTGGGGACCCTTCTACGGGGTTTTCGTGAAGAAGGAGACTCCGGAGGCGATCAAGAAGTTCCTGGTGGATGCCTATGCCAAGGGTCTCTCGGATCCCAAGGCCCAGGAGTTCATCAAGAACTTCGGTTCCATCTACATGGGGATCTCCGGGGCTGAGGCGGAGGCCTTCCTGAACAAGTGGCAGTCGACCACCACTTGGCTCCTCCAGGATGCGGGGACGACCAAGTTCTCGCCCGAGAAGTTCGGCATCCCGAAACCCTAAACTCACGCTCGTTCCACCCTGCGGCCGGGTGATGGCCCGGCCGCAGGGGTCATAAGGAGAGAGGTCCATGGAAGAAAACGTCAAACGCAAGCCTGGAGAGCGGTTTCTCATGTGGTTTCTCCTGGCCTTGAGCCTTTTCGTCTTCATCACTGCCTGGTTCATGCCCCGCCACACCCTCTCCGATTCGGGGGCCTTTCCACTCTTCATCGGCGCGGTCATGATCCTGTCGATCTTGCGCATCCTCTGGAAGGAGCGCAAGGTCTTTGCATCCTGGCGATGGCGCGAGGAGATTGTCCAGGTACAGCCCTACGTACTGCCGAGGGACGTGATCGCCTATATCGCGGTCCTTCTGGTCTATATCCTGGTGACCGGTTATATGGGCTTCTGGCTCAGCTCCTACCTGTTCATGGTCGGCTCCTTCCTCCTGCTGAAAGGGGCCAGACCCGTCCGGGCGATGATCACGGCGGCCATCATGCTCGCCGTGATCTGGCTTTTGTTCCAATATATTTTCCGAATCATCCTCTGGTAAGGAGCGGGCATGGAACAACTGGGTTACTTCCTGATGTCTTTTACGAGCCTCAAGATGATCTTCCTGGTTTGCGTGGGGACCTTCGCCGGGATCTACATCGGCGCCATCCCGGGCCTCTCCGTGACGATGGCCGTGTCGGTCCTGATCTCCTTCACCTTTGCCTGGGACGTCAACGAGGCCCTCTGTCTGATGGCCGGGATCTACTGCGGCGGGGTCTACGGGGGCTCCCGCTCGGCCATCCTCTTGAACATCCCGGGGGCGCCGGCCGCCGTCGCCACCTCCTTTGACGGCTACCCGCTCGCCAAGCTCGGCGAGGCGGGCACCGCTATCGGCCTGTCCACGACCGCCTCGGTCATCGGCGGGTTCATCGGCATTGCCGCCCTGGCCACCTGCGCCCCGGTCATCTCGGAATACTCGCTCAAGTTCGCCTCCCGGGACTATTTCCTGCTGGCTGTCATGGGCCTGCTCCTGGTGGGGAGCCTCTCGGGGGAGTCCCTGGCCAAGGGGATCTTCGCCGGCAGCCTGGGGGTCTTCCTGAGCATGATCGGGATGGACACCTTCACCGGTCAGGGGCGCTTTACCTTCGGGAGCGTGGGGCTCATGAGCGGGATCCACTTCGTGGCGATCATGATCGGCATCTTCGGCGTCTCGGAGGTCCTCGTCCAGATCCACGACCTCTATGTCCGGCCGGTCAAGCAGGACGTCAAGAACATCGTCCCCTCCTGGCGGCTCCTGTTCAAGCATCTCCCCCTGATCGTCAAGTCGTCCCTGATCGGGATCGGGATCGGGGCCCTCCCCGGTGCGGGCGGCGACATCGCGGCCCTCATGTCTTACGGGAGCGCCAGCCGGAGCGTGAAGCACCCGACGCGCCCATTCGGGGAGGGGGCCTACGAGGGGGTCATCGCCCCGGAGACGGCGAATAACGCCTGCATCGGCGGTGACAACATTCCCATGCTGACCCTGGGGATCCCCGGCGACGCCGTGACCGCCGTCATCATCGGTGCCCTATACATCCACGGCCTCAAGCCCGGCCCCATGCTCATGATCGACACCCCGCACCTGTTCTGGTTCTGGGTCGGCGTCCTGACTCTGTCGAACATCTTCCTGCTCCCCCTGGGCCTCTCGGGGATTTGGCTCTTCGCCAAGTGCGTGGAGATCCGCAAGGGGCTGCTCCTGCCGATCATCGTCATCATCTCCGTGGTCGGGACCTACGGCATCAACAACAGCATCTACGACGTCTACTGGATGCTGGGCTTCGGCGCCTTCGGCTATCTCCTCAAGATGTACGGCTTCCAGCCGGGGCCGGTGATCCTGGGCGTCATCCTGGGTCCCATCATGGAGGACGGGTACCGCCGGGCGATGCAGGACGTCCAGCACAGCGTGCCGCAGTTTTTCTGGGAATTCGTCAGCAACCCATTGACATTGGCCCTGATCCTCATTACGGTCATGATGGTCGGTAGCCAGGCCGGCTGGTGGGATAAACTTAAGAAGATCCTGGCCGAGAGAAAATCCATACAGGCGGGGAAGGCATGAAAAAGAAGACGAAGAAGATCCTGGTCCTTCACGGTGTCAATCTCAACATGTTCGGCAAGAGGGATCCGGCTCAGTACGGGACGGTCACCTTCGAGGAGATCAACCGCCGGCTTGAGGCCCTGGGCAAGGAGTTGGGCTGCACGGTCGAGACTTTCCAGACAAACTTCGAAGGGGCGATCTGCGAGCGGATCCACAAGGCGCATCTTGAGAAGAAAGTGGACGCGGTCCTCATCAACGCCGGTGCCTGGACCCATTACAGCATCGCCCTCCGGGACGCTCTGGGGATCCTGGAGGTCCCCATCGTGGAGGTCCACATGTCCAACATCCATGCCCGGGAGGAGTTCCGCCACTACTCGGTGGTCGCGCCCCTGGCCAAGGGCCAGATCGCCGGATTCGGCCTCCAGAGCTATCTGTTGGGGCTTCGGGCCGCTGTGGAGATCCTGAACGAGGCCTGAATGAGGGAGACTTAACGGGTCTGTCCGCCTTGGCCACGTTGGATCTAATGACCGCCTTCGGGAATCTCCCTAGAGGCATTGCTTTTTCCCGCAGGTTCCGGCGGCGTGTCGGGGACGGGATCCGCTTCCTCCAGAAGGGCGGCCATGCCCGCTGTATCGCCCTCCAGGATCCGTTTCTTGAGCCGGGCAAGCTGTCCTTCGTAGACTTCCAGGACCGCGGCCATTTGCGGATTTCCCGCGATGAGGCCGGCATAGAGGGCGGGATGGGCGAGGACCTTCCCGGCAATCGCCTGCCTCGTCCTGAACACAGGTGTGGAAAAGGCCTCCAGTGACGAGGGCTGCTCGCCGGACTCCCGGAGGGTGAGCGCCATCAGGACCGTCTCCAGGTGGGTCAGCCCCTGGACCAGCGCCATCATCCGGTCGTGCGTTTCCGGGCTGGTCAGGGTGACGCGGGCTCCCGCCTTGACCAGCAGCCTCTCCGTCCAGCGGAGCCACCGTTCCCCCCTGGCCGGGCAGAGGATGACGTTCTGTCCCTCCAGGGATGGGCGGTCCGGCCCGAAGAGGGGGTGGCAGCCGACCACCTCGGCTCGGGTGGCGTTCAGCATCTGCTGGACGGGGCCTTCCTTGAGCGACGTGAAGTCCATTAGGAGGGAGTCCTCGGGGAGGAGAGGCCCCACCTGGTCGATGACCTCCCTCGTCGCGGCGATGGGGACGGAGACGATGACCACGCGGCAGCGCGCCGCGATTTCGGGAATCCTCATTCCCGACTGCCGGCCCGTGCAATGGACCCCGTAGCCCTCCTTTCGGAAGTGGTCGGCGAACCACCGGCCGATCCCCCCGGTCCCACCGATGATCCCGATCTCGACGTTGTTCACCTGTCCTCCTTCTCGTCCCATGATTCCCCCAACAGCCCCGGTCATCGGTTCGGCGGCCGATCGATCGCCCGCTGCCGCATCAGGTGGTCCGCCAGGACGATGGCCACCATCGCCTCGCAGACCGGGATGATCCGGGGGATGACGCAGACGTCGTGCCTCCCCTCGATCCTCAGGCTGACGGGCTTCCCCTGCTCGTTGATCGTCTCCTGGTCGAGGGCGATGGAGGGGATCGGCTTGCAGGCGACGCGGAGGACAATCTCGTCGCCGTTGGTGATCCCGGCGAGGATCCCACCGGCGTGGTTCGTCCGGAACCCCTCCGAGACGATGGGGTCGTTGCAGGCCGAGCCGCGCATTCTTGCCGCGGCGAATCCCGCGCCGATCTCCACGCCCTTGACGGCCCCGATCCCCATGAGGCTATGGGCCAGATCCGCGTCCATTTTTCCAAAGACCGGTTCGCCGAGGCCGGCCGGGCAGCCCCGCACGACGATCTCGACGATCCCGCCCACCGTGTCTCCTGCGGCACGCGCCTCTGCGAGCCGTTCGATCATCAGGGCCTCCGCCGACGGATCGGGGCAGCGGATGGGGCTTGACGCCGCCGCGGCCGCATCGAGACCCGAGGCGATGATGCCGTCCAACTCCCGGGTGCAGGCTGCCACCTCGATCCCGGCGGCGCCGATCAGCTTGCGGGCGACTGCGCCGGCGGCGACCCGGCCGGCGGTTTCCCGGCCCGAGGCGCGGCCCCCGCCCCGGTGGTCCCGGATCCCGTATTTGGCCTGGTAGGTGATATCCCCGTGGCCTGGCCGGAAGATCCCCCGGAGCCCCTCGTAAGCCTCACTTGCGGCGTCACGGTTGCGGATCATCAGCGAGATCGGGGTCCCCGTGGTTTTCCCCTCGAAAAGGCCGGAGAGAATCTCGACCCTGTCCTCCTCCCGGCGCGGGCTCGCCGAGGCAAGGGCTCCGGGTCGCCGCCGGTCGAGATCGGCCTGGATGTCCGCCTCGGAGATTTCGATTCCGGGGGGACAGCCGTCGATGACCGCGCCGACGGCCGCGCCGTGGGATTCCCCCCAGGTCGTGACCCTAAAGAGGGTGCCGATGGTGTTTCCGGACATGGCTATCCCTCCCTCCGGCGCGGACCTTTTCCAAGGCCGCCGCGGATTGCGGCCGCCACCCGGTCCGCCTGGTCCGGCCCCAACCTCCGGACGATCAGGGCGGCGATCTCCTCGACCGATTCGGCGGAGGTCTCGGCGATCAGATCGGAGATGCGCCGGTAGATCGGTTCACGCTGGGCCAGAATGGCCTGCACTTCCCTCTCGACGAGCCGTCCGACCAGCGAGGGATGGAGCGTAAGGCCGGTTTCCTCTTTTTTCAGTTCCTGGGCGATGGTCTCGACGACCTCCTCGACCGTACGGGTGGTGGTATCGATTCTCAGGTCCGCGATGCGCCGGTAGATCGGCTCTCTCTGGGCCAGGATCTCCTGCACCTCGATCTCGACGGGCTTTCCCGAGAGCGAGGGGCGAGGCGCCCCGCCGACTTGATCTTTCCGGAGCCGGGCCGCGATCGTCGCCGTATCGGCCACGAGCCAGATGAAAAGGCCGTTTTTCTTCAGGGCCTGGACGTTCCGCTCGTCAAGGACGGCTCCGCCCCCGGGGGCGATGACGCAGTTGTCCTTGGCCGACAGCTCTAGGATGACCGCCCGCTCCACTTCCCGGAAGGCCGGCCAGCCTTTTTCGGCCACGATCTGCTCGATTGAGCGGCCCGTCAGGTTGATGATCAGATCGTCGGCGTCGAAGAAGGCACAACCCAGAAGCTTGGCCAGCCTCCGGCCGGCCGACGTCTTTCCCGTGCAGCGGTATCCTGTGAAGATGATGTTCATGTCAAACCATCCTTTCCCTGAGCGTCCCTTCCCGTTCTTCTGCGGGGGCCGAAATCCTGTCCGTCCGCATCGCCCCTCCCGCCGCCGGGACGCGGCTGGCTGTTTCGATAGAGTCCTTCCATGGTTTCCCAGAACGCGGGGAAGGACTTCCCCACGCATCCCTCGCCGGCGATGGCCATTCCCGGGACGGCCATCCCCAGGACGGCGAAGGCCATGGCGATCCGGTGATCGTGGTAGGTCTCGATCGGGGCCCCCTGCGGGGTTCCCCCGATGATGGTCAGGCCGTCGGCCAACTCCCGGGCCTCGATTCCGGTCTTCCCCAGTTCCCTGGCCAGGACGGCCAGGCGGTCGCTCTCCTTCAGGCGGAGGTGTGCAACGTTCCGGATGGAGGTTTTCCCGGGCCGCAGGGCGGCCAGGACCGCCAGCGTCGGCACCATGTCGGGCATGGCACCCATGTCAAAGGTCATCTCTCCCTTGGGCATCCGTCCCCCCGCCACGGTGACATGGTCCTTTCCCCTCTCGATTCGGGCGCCGAGCCGTTCGAGGATTTCCAGAAAGCGGATGTCTCCCTGCCGGGTCCGCTCGTCGATGTTCTCTACTCGGATTCGGCCCGCCAGGAGGGTGGCCGCGGCGAAGAAGTAGGAGGCGCTGGAGACGTCCCCTTCGATCCGGTATTCCCGTCCCACGTACCGCTGGCCGCAGGGAACGACGTAACGGCCGGGTCCCTCCTCGATGACCCTGACGCCGAACGCCCCCATCGTCTCGATGGTGAGGGCCACGTAGGGGAGGGAGGGGATCTCCCCCTCCAGGACCAGGGTCACGGCGGAGGCGGCGAAGGGGGCCGCGATCAGGAGCGCCGAGATGTATTGGCTGCTTCCGATGTTCCGGAGGACCGCCTTTCCGCCCTTGAGTCCGTTGCCCAGGATCCTCACCGGGGGATAGCCGAGGCCGTTTTCCGTCCACGACGATACCCCCAGATCCCTCAGGGCATCCAAGAGGGGCTTCATCGGCCGCTCGCACAGGCGCTTCCCCCCGGTCAGGTCGATGGGCCCCTGGGCCAGCGAGGCCACACCGGCCAGGAGACGCATCGCCGTTCCGTTGTTGCCGAGCTGGATGGGCCGAGCTGGGCGGGTGATCCGTCCGGACGTGCCGGTGACCACCAGGTCCGGTCCTTCCCTGCGGATCCCGGTCCCGAAGGCACCCAGCGCCTCGGCCAGAAGTGCCGTGTCCTCGGCGGTCAGGGCATCCCGGAGGCGGGATTCCCCCTCGGCCAGGGCCGCCAGGACCATGGCCCGTTGTGTGTAGCTCTTCGATCCGGGTACCCGGACCGCGGCGTCCAGATGGGCAAGAGGTTTAATTTCGATCATTTGGCCAAAGCCTTTCCAACATGCTTCTTTCCTGCTGCGTTGCAGATCATGGCAGTTCCTCCCCCCGGGGGTAGGACCCCAGGACCTTCAGGTAGGCCGTCCGGTCCTTGAGCGCGTCGAGGCACCGCTCGGTCTCCGGGTCGGCGGTGTGGCCCGCGAAATCGGCGAAAAAGAGGTATTCCCATATCCGTTCCCGCGCCGGGTAGGACTCGATCCGCATCAGGTTGATTCCTGCCTGGGCGAAGGGCTCCAGGGCCCGGTGGAGAGATCCCGGCAGGTGGGGCGTTCCGAAGAGAATCGAGGTCTTGTCGCGTCCCGTGATCCCCCCGTGATCCCGCTCGGCCTTCGGCCCGATGACGATGAAACGGGTCGTGTTCGCCGGATTGTCCTCGATCCCTTCGGCCAGGAGTCCCAGGTTGTAGACCTGCGCGGCCAGGGCGCTTCCCACGGCGGCTCCTGTTTTGTCCTCCTGGATGCGACGGGCCGCCCCGGCGGTGCTTTCCACCTCGACCAGGGGGATCCCGGGAAGGCGGGTCCTGAGCCAGCCCTGGCATTGGGCAAGGGCCTGGGGATGGGAATAGACCCGCTGGATTTCGTCCATCCGGCTGCAGGCGGCCAGGAGGCACTGGCGGATCCGGAGGTAGACCTCAGCCCGGATCTCCAGCGGCGTCGAGATGAGCCGATCCAGCGTCGCCTTCACCGAGCCTTCGGCGGAATTCTCGACCGGGACGATTCCCCAGCGGCCGTTTGACCCCTTCTCCACGTCGGTGAAGACGTCCTGGATCGTGACCTTGGTGCGGGGGATGATCGTGCTTCCGAAATGGGCCAGGGCCGCCTGATGGCTGAAGGAAGCCTCTGGTCCCAGGAAGGCGACCTCGATCGGCGCCTGGATGGCGCGGGAAGCGGAGATGATCTCCCTGAAGATCGCCCGGAGGGGGGCCTCCGGCAGGACCCCGCCGTTGATCCCGGCCAGTTGCCGGTAAACCATGGCCTCCCGCGCGGGGTCGTAGATCTCCAGACCGGCGTCGAGTTTGGCCCGGCCGATCTCGATCGAAACGGCCGCCCGCTCGTCCAGGAGGCGCACGATATCCCGGTCCGTCCGTTCGATCTTCTCTCGGAGTTTCTTGATCGTCTCTTCTTTCATGTCCGCATTCCTTCCAGGGTTTTTTTCAGGATCTCCTCCGGGATTCCGCCGTTGATGAAGGGGATCCCCAGCTTCTTGAGCAGGACAAATGGGGTCTTCCGTCCCTCTCTTTTTTTATCCACGGCCATCCTGGAGAGGATTTCCCCCGCATCCAGGCTGTTCGGGATTCCGGCGGGGAGGCCTGCGGCCCTGATGACCGCCGCGATCCGGGCGGCGTCCTCCGCGGGGAGATGGTGCATCTGTACCGCGATGTTGGCCGCGGCGACCATGCCGATCGCCACTGCCTCGCCGTGGGAAAGGGCGTAATCCGAGGCCGCCTCTGCTGCGTGGCCGACCGTATGGCCGAAGTTCAAGATCCGCCTGAGCCCCAGATCCTTTTCGTCGAGCTCCACGACCCCTTTCTTGATCCGGCAGGAGGCGGTGATGATCGTCTCGAGGAAGGCCGCCTCCCGAAGGATTCCCGCCCTTGCGGCGGCCTCCAGTTCGTCAAGGAGCCCAGGGGCTTCGATGGCCCCGTACTTGATCACTTCGGCCAGGCCGCTTCGGAAGGCCTCGTCGGGGAGGGTCCGCAGGAAGGCGATGTCGATGAAGACCCCCTTGGGCTGGTGGAAGCTTCCCAGGAGGTTCTTTCCGGCCCTGGTGTCCACGGCGGTCTTCCCTCCGATGCTGCTGTCCACCTGGGCCAGGAGCGTCGTCGGGACCTGGATTACGTCGATTCCCCTCATGTAGAGCGAGGCTGCGAATCCCGTGAGGTCGCCGATGACGCCTCCCCCCAGGGCGATCAGGGCCGTCTGCCGGTCGGCGCCCAGGGCGGTGAGCTGTTCCGTGACGGCCAGGACCGTCCCAATGGTCTTGGCCGCCTCGCCGGGCTCCACGACGATCTTCTCGCAGGGGAGATCGCATTTCTTCAGGGCCGCCTGGACACTCCCCCCGTGGAGGGCGTCGATGCGGCTGTCCGTGACGATGACGTACCGCCCGGCCCATCGGTTCTTCGCCAGGATCATCGCCATGCGGTCCAGGATCCCCTCGCCGATGTGGATCTCGTAGGAACGGGTCGTCCGGTTCTCAAGATGGACCTTCATCGTCTTCATGAGAGCCCTCCGATCCCCTCCATTGCCTTTTTCAGGAGTGCCACCTCGTCCATGAGCCGGTAGAACTGTTCCGGACGGAGCGACTGGGGGCCGTCCGAGAAGGCCTTTTCCGGTTCGGGGTGAACCTCCACGATGACCCCGTCGGCACCCACGGCTACGGAGGCCCGGGTGAGGGGAAGGACGTATTTGGCGTGGCCCGCGGCATGGCTCGGGTCGATGATGACCGGCAGATGGGTCAACTCCTTGAGGACGGGGACCGCGCTGATGTCCAGGGTGTTTCTCGTCGCCGTCTCGAAGGTGCGGATCCCCCGTTCACAGAGGATGATCCGGTCATTGCCCTCGGAGAGGATGTACTCGGCCGACATGAGGAGTTCCTCGATCGTCGTCATCAACCCCCGCTTGAGCAGGACGGGCTTCTTGCAGTGGCCGACCTTTTTCAGGAGGGCGAAGTTCTGGACGTTGCGGGCCCCGATCTGGAGGATGTCGCTGTAGGCCTCGACCAGATCCACGTCGGTGGTGTTCATCACCTCGGTGACGACGGGCATCCCCGTTTTCTCCCCGACCTTCTTGAGTAGCCGGAGCCCTTCCTCCTCCATCCCCTGGAAGCTGTAAGGCGATGTCCGCGGCTTGAAGGCGCCGCCGCGCAGGATCTGGGCCCCTGCCTTCTTGGCCACGTAGCCGGATTCCATCATCTGTTCTTCGCTTTCGATGGAGCAGGGGCCGGCGATGACGGTGAAGCTTCCCCCGCCGATCCGGCAAGGGCCGACCTCGACCACCGTGTCCGTCTCTTTGAATTCTCGGCTGGCGAGCTTGTAGGGCTTGAGGATCGGGACGACCTTTTCCACGCCGGGAAGGAAGGCCGCTGCCTTCAGGTGGACCTTCCCCCGGTCGTCGCCGATGGCGCCGATCAGGGTCCGCTCCACCCCCTGCGACAGGTGTGGCCTGTATCCCACCGAAGTGATCCATTCGGTCACCTGGTCGATCTGCGTCTGTGTCACGTTTTTCTTCATCAAAATGATCATCTCTTTTTCCCTCGTCGAAATAAAAAGGCCGTGGTGAATTCGCTGCCACCACGGCCCTTGAAGAAACAAAAAAGCCATGGTCAGCATCGGGTCTGTCCATGGCTTAGTTAACTACGTTGTTGGGTGTTCCCTACGTCCTCCTAAGCAGCGGGCAGACCGGTGCGTAAAAGTAATAAAACCAGTAATAGCTGCTAAAGGAGTTGTACGCTGTCATTGCCCTGTCCACTGCTTAAATTCCCCCTGATGGGTCCCTCATAAAAACACAGCCCCAAGGGGTTGTCAAGAAAAAATTTCTGTCCGGACCACGCCTGCTATTCAAACATCTGGATATGACTGAGTTATTCAGCCGCATAAAACTCCAGACTCCAGTCTGGAGATGGAGCGGCTACCCAG
>CAYOGU010000070.1:0-13468 GCA_964403345.1 uncultured Syntrophus sp.
CGCGGCGGTCCGGTCCTGGGGCCTGACGGACCTCTTCCGTCAGCACCACCCGGGGGAAGCGGGTCAGTACAGCTTCTTCGATTACCGAGTGCCCAATGCGGTCCGACGGGGACTCGGCTGGAGGGTCGATCACATCCTGGCCACGGGCCCGATGGCCGCCAGGTCGACCCGCTGCGACATCGACATGGACCCGCGCCTGGCGGAGAGACCCTCCGACCATACGATCGTCTTTGCCGACTTTGCGATGGACAAGGAGAAAACGCGATGAGCGATCCGGACATCCTCAAGGTCAACGACGAGATCGCCCGCCGTTTTGCAATGATCGAGGCCAATCTCGCCTTGTGCCAGTCCGCTGTGGAACTCTTCGAACGGCTCCTGACCGACCTGAAGGAGAGCTTCGGGATCCCCTTCGTCTGGCTCACCCTCATCCGTTCCCCTGAGACCAAACCCCTCCTGAAGGCGATCGAGGCCTCGGAGCTCCTGCGCGACCACCTGAACCGCCTCTCCCCGGAGGTCTTTCAGGAGATTCTCCCCGATCCGTCCAAGCCCCTCCTGGTCAGCGGAGACCTGAGGCCCTTCTTCCGCATGCTGCCCCCCGCAAGGAAGTTCTTCATCCGTTCCCTGGCCGTCTCGCCGCTCATGCTCCGCGGCCATCTCATCGGAAGCCTGAACCACGGCGACGCATCCCCGACCCGCTACGAACCGGGCCTGGACACCACCCTGATCGAACACCTGTCCCGGAGGGTCTCCGTCCGTTTGGACGAGTGCCTTCCCGGTTTTTTTTCTTGACTTTCCGAGCTTTTTTGCGATGATGGATTCCATCAATTGATGGAATCCATCGGCTGAAAACACCCTCGCATCGTTCTCGCTTACACGCATGGTCATCGGCACCACCGGCTTCCCGGTTTGTTCGTCTTTCATGCGTCGTGAAAAGGGCAACAGGAAAAAGGAGGGGAATATGGCCAGCCCATTGCGGTATGCGGATATCTACGAACAGTCGATCCGCCAGCCCGAACGCTTCTGGGGCGAGGCAGCCGGCGAGATCCGATGGACCCGGCCCTGGTCGCAGGTCCTCGACGGGAGCCGGAAACCCTTCTACCGGTGGTTCGTCGGCGGCAGGCTCAATACCTGCGACAACTGCCTCGATCGTCACGTGGAAGCCGGCCGGGAGACGCAGACGGCCCTCATCTACGACTCGCCCGTCACGGGGGCCATCCGGAAGATCAGCTACGGAGAACTCTTGGACGAGGTGGCCCGCTTCGCCGGAGTCCTGACAGGCATGGGAGTCGCGAAAGGCGATCGGGTGGTCATCTACATGCCCATGATCCCCGAGGCCGTGATCGCGATGCTCGCCTGCGCTAGGATCGGGGCCATCCATTCTGTCGTCTTCGGGGGCTTCGCCCCGAATGAACTCGCCATCCGGATCAACGACGCAAAACCGAAACTGGTCGTCTCGGGCTCCTGCGGGATCGAGGGGAAAAAGACGATCCCCTACAAACCCCTCCTGGACGAGGCGATCCGCCTAGCCGACCACAAGCCGGATCGGTGCATCCTCTTTCAGCGCCCGCAGCTCACGGCCCCGCTCATCGAAGGCCGGGACCATGATTGGGCGACCCTCATGCGGGAGGCCGTGCCTGTCCCCTGCGTCCCCGTGGAAGCCACGGACCCTCTCTACATCCTCTACACCTCGGGGACGACGGGCCGGCCCAAGGGGGTGATGCGGGACAACGGCGGCCACGCTGTCGCCCTCATGTGGTCCATGCGATACATCTACGACATCCGGCCCGGCGAAGTGTACTGGGCCGCCTCGGACGTAGGCTGGGTCGTCGGCCACTCCTACATCGTCTACGGCCCCCTCCTGATGGGCTGCACCACGGTCCTCTACGAGGGGAAACCTGTCGGGACACCCGACCCGGGCGCCTTCTGGCGGGTCATCGAGCAGCACAAAATATCGGTCCTCTTCACCGCTCCGACGGCCTTCCGCGCCATCAAGAAGGAGGACCCCCGGGGGGAATACCTGAAGCAACACGACATCCGCTCCCTGCGCTACCTCTTCCTGGCCGGGGAGCGCCTCGACCCGGACACCTACCGCTGGGCGAGCGGGATGCTGGGGATCCCCGTTGTGGACCACTGGTGGCAGACCGAAACGGGTTGGGCCATTGCCGCCAACTGCATGGGGATCGACCCCTTCCCGATCAAGGCCGGCTCACCCACCAAGGCCGTTCCCGGCTATGACGTCCGAATCGTCGACCCCCGTGGCAATCCTCTGCCGAACGGCCGGGAGGGGTACGTGGTCATCCACCTCCCCCTTCCGCCGGGCTGCCTGCCCACTCTCTGGCAGGACGACGAGCGTTACCTCGAGTACGTGGAGCGGATCGACGGCTGCTACCTCACAGGGGACGGGGGGTTCTATGACGAGGACGGGTATCTCTTCATCATGGGACGGATAGACGACGTGATCAACGTGGCGGGCCACCGACTCTCCACGGGTTCGATGGAGGAGATCATCGCCCGCCACCCGGACGTGGCGGAGTGTGCGGTCCTGGGGGTCCACGACGGCCTGAAGGGTCAGGTCCCGATCGGCTTCGTCGTCCTGAAAAGCGGCGTAAAGCGGGACTCCGACGGAATCACGGAGGAACTCGTCAAGATGGTCCGCAACGAACTGGGCGCCCTGGCCTGCTTCAAGCAGTGCGCCATCGTGAAGGCCCTCCCCAAAACCCGCTCGGGCAAGATCCTCCGGGCGACGATGCGCAAGATCGCCGACGGCGAACCCTTCGAGATCCCCTCCACGATCGAGGACGCCTCGGTCCTCAAGGGGATCGAAGAGGAGGCCCGGCGGATCGGCTACGCGAAGGGCCAGGGGGACTAGGCAAACCCCTCCCCCGTGGGGCGCTCGGGGTGAAGGTCCGGCCTCCTCAGGGCCCGATGCGCCCTCGGCGGCGACGGCGGACAGGAGGCTTGAAAAAGGGAATGGTCCTCCTCAGAGGGCAGCGTCGGCCCGGCGGGGCCGAAGCGCGAGGATCAGGAAAGTCGAGACGACCAGGGCCACAAGGTTCATGAGCCAGGCCGGGTCATAGGTACCTGCCAGGTCGTAGACGTGGCCGGTGATGACCGGCCCGAGTCCTCCGCCGATCCCGGTGACGAAGAAAGTGAGCCAGCCGTAGGCGGATCCCAGGAGGTTCCGACCGAAGCGATCGGCCACGAGGAAGGGCATCATGATGGAGATCGAGCCGTAGCTGAAGCCGAACAGGATCGCGTAGATGAACAGCATCGTCACCGAGGTCGCCTGCGACAGGATGAGCATCCCCAAGCCCATCATCAGGAATCCAAGCATGGAAGCGTATTTGGCGTCCCGGACCCGATCGGCCAGCCACCCGAAGAAGAACCGGCCACCGATGCTGGCCAGGCCGATCATCCCCACCGAGGAGGCGGCGGCCACCTTGTCGATGTTTCGGTCCAGGGCATAGGGGACCTGGTGGACGATGGCCGCCATTTCGACCATGACCGCCAGTCCGTAACAGACGGCCAGGATGAAAAACCGGGAGTCCACCAGGACGGAGCGCAGGGGAGGGGTCACCCGCGGTCCCCCCGCTACGGCGGGCCCGGGCCCGGGGGCCGTCTCCCCATCGCCGTCGGGCTTCAGGCCGTAATCCTCAGGCCGGGTCCTCCCCATCAGAATCTGGGAGAGGAGCACGCCGATGGTCACGACAAACAACGCCAGAAGGATGAATCCCGTCTGCCAGCCGTAGACCTTGACGATGTAACCGGCCAGGGGCGTCATGGTCATGGTCCCGACGCCCACGCCGATGGAGGCAAGGCCGATCGCCATGCCCCGCTTGCGGATGAACCATTTGCCCACCGAAGAGTTGCAGACGACCACGCCGAAGCATCCGGCGCCGGTGCCGCAGATAAGGCCGTAGGTGATGTAGAAATGCCACGGCTCCCGGACGAAGGTGGTGAGCAGGAGTCCCGTGGCGGTGAGGATCGCGCCTGTGGTGATCAGCCAACGGGGAGCGATCCGGTCGATCAGCAGGCCCGTGAAGATACCCCCGATCCCATAGATCAGATTCAGAATGGAGAACCCCGCGGAGACCGCCGACCGGGACCATTGATACTCCTGGGCCATGGGCTTCAGGAAGATCCCGAAGCTATAACGGACCCCGTAGTTGATCCCCATGATGAGAAAGGCCCCCAGGACCACATACCAGCCCCAGAAGATCCTGCGCCTGCCCTCTGTCATCGCCCTGTCCCGACCTCCGCTGCAATCCGTTGGCCGGAACTTAGAATGAACGGGGCCTCCTGTCAATGCACAAAAATCCGGGGCCTCTTTCCCTTCAGCCATGGGGAGCTCCCTGGCTTTACGCTGGGACGCTTCTGTGCTAGAAATTTTCTATGACCGAGAAACGATCTTTTCGCCGCACGCCTGCCCACGCCGAACCCCGCCCGCGCCGGAAATCCAGTCCGGAAAGGCCCCCGAGGGGCAGGAAGAAAACCCAACCCCGTCCCCGAATGAAACCTGAGGCCGATCCCCTCCTGAAGCCGATCTTTGCGAGGATCGGCCGGCCCGCTGCCGCGACCTTTCGGCCCGATCCCTTCCAAACCGAGGCCCTGGAGGCCATCGGGAAAGGCGACTGCCTCGTCATGGCCCCGACCGGTTCGGGAAAGACCTGGATCGCCGAGGAGGCGATCCTCTCCGTCTTCGCCAGGGGCGGGCGCGCCTGGTACGCCTCCCCCCTCAAGGCCCTGACCAACGCCAAGTGGGTCGAGTTCGGCCATCGCTTCGACCCCGCCAACGTGGGAATCGTCACCGGCGACACGAAGGAGAACACCGATGCCCCGATCCTCGTCGGGACCACAGAGATCCTCCGGAACCAGCTCTACGACGCCATGCACCGAGGTGAAAACCTGAACTTCGATCTGGTCATCCTCGACGAGGCCCATTTCCTCGGGGACCGGGATCGGGGGGTCGTCTGGGAGGAAATCATGATCTACCTCCCCGCCCGGATCAACCTCCTGCTTCTCTCGGCGACGATCGGCAACGGCGATCAGATCGCCGCCTGGCTCGCGGGGATCCGGGGGAAGCCATGCCGGATCATCCGGGAGGAGCGGCGACCCGTCCCCCTCCACCCCCTCTTCCTGCACCCCTCGGGACGCCTGATGCCCCTGGTGGAGGGAAACCGCCTATACGGAAAGGTCGCCGACTTCGTTTCGCGGCCGGTTCGCGGCCGTCCCGAGCGGGGCCTTCCCCCCTTCGGTGAGATCCTGGAGGTCCTGGGACGCTTCAGGCTCTTGCCGGCGATCGTCTTCCTCAAGTCACGGGCCGAATGCGACTCGGCCCTGGCGGCCTGCCATCCCGTCGAGGACCCCGGGCCCGAGGGGGATTTCAACGCCGACCTGGAGGAACAGCTCGCAGCCTTCCCGTACCTGGCCAGCCACCGGCAGATCCGGGAGCTCCGGACGGCCCGCGTAGCGGCCCACCACGGCGGCCAGCTCCCCGCATGGAAGTTCCTTGTCGAACAGATGATGAAACGGGGGCGCCTCCGGGCGATCTTCGCCACCTCCACAGTCGCGGCGGGCGTCAACTTCCCCGCCCGGACGATCGTTCTTTTGAACTCGGACCTCTTCAACGGCCGAGACTTCGCCCCTCTCACCGGAACGGAATTTCACCAGATGACGGGCCGGGCCGGAAGACGCGGTCAGGACCGGGTGGGATTCCTGGCCGTCGTCCCGGGCCGGTTCATGGACCTGATCCACATCCGGAAGCTCCTCATGAAGAGGCCCGAGGCGATCGAAAGCCAGATCCGCAGCGACTTCTCGATGGTCCTCAACCTCCTCCTCTCCCAGACGCCCGAGGGGATCCGGGAGATCTTCGACAGGTCTCTGGCAAGCTATCAGCGTCTCCACGGGGAAACCGGAAGGGGCGGCCTCCCCGGGACGAATCTCTGGAGCGACTTCCAGCGGCATCTGGAATTCCTGAAGAAGGAGGGTTTCGTGGACGGATCGGACCGGCTGACGGAAAACGGGGTCTGGGCCTCGAAGCTCCGCCTCGACCAGCCGCTCCTCATCGCCGAATGCCTGAGGCGGGACGTCCTGCCCCGGGACGACGCGGGGCTCCTGGCAGCCGCCATCGCCCCCTTTGTCTACGACGGGGATCAGGACCTCCTGGTGATCCGCCGGGGGCTTCCGCGGCGGCTCACCCGCATCTGCGACCGGATCGCGAGGACCCTGGCGGGTCTCCTCGGAAGGCTCGAGGCAGGCGGCTTCCCCATCTCCCCCCTCTTCCTGTGGCCCGCAGCGGTGATCCACGAGTGGGCCACGGGCGGCGATTGGGACCGGATCACCGATAGGGTGGGAATCGCCGACGGCGACATGGCGATGCTGGTCATGCGAACGGCCGACAACCTCCGGCAGATCGCCTCGCTCCGGGAGACCCACCCCGAGACGGCGGCCCTCGCCGCCGAAGCCCGGGGGGTGATCCTACGGGAGCCCGTCGTCTTCCTCTAAGGCACGCGGAACAGCCCTTACATGGGCGGTTTTTTTCAATTGTTGCTTGACAGGATTGCCGTCCCCATTATATAAGGCTCGCTTCCAAAACGTCCCCATCGTCTAGAGGCCTAGGACACGGGCCTTTCACGCCTGTAACTGGGGTTCGACTCCCCATGGGGACGCCATGAATAAAAACAGGGGCTTATGATCAGCCCCTGTTCTTATTTCTCAGGAAACGCAAACGATTTCTAATAGGCAGCCCAGAGCCCCCTACGTCAACCAGAGGGTACGATTCCGGACCCGTCTTCGCAAGCTGGCCGGCGAGATCCCAGGCAAGAGGGGCAGGAGCATGGTCTCTATTGCCATTGATTTTCGCTCTTCGAAACATCTTCTCGAATACGCGGCGAAAAGTTGCCCATCTTGACGGCCAACCCCTTGTGGTGTTTAATAAGTCTAATTGCATGGACTCAGGAGAAAAGAACCACTTTGAATAAGACCGCCATCGTCGATATCGACAACACCCTCTGGCAATTCAGCGATGCCTTCTATCTGGAGTTGAAGAAAATCAACGCGAATTTTCCAACGCCCGATCGATGGTCCGCTTATGACATTTGGGAGGGATACTGTTCGGTAGAAGAGTTTATCGCAGCGATCAACAGGATTCACCGCAATCAGGACAGCGACCAATACCAACCCTACGCGGAATCGCGTGACTTCCTGTCGTCACTCAGAGAGGAGGGTTTTCGTATCATCATTGCCAGCCACCGTACCCAGGAAACGAGCCGGCCGACCGAACGATGGCTTGCCAGACATGGGCTTCCCTACGATGAACTTCACCTCTCTTTCGACAAGACCGTCCTCTTTCCAAAGGCCGCCGTTGTCGTGGACGATTCGCCTTTGACGCTTGAAAAAGCAATAGAAAACGGGGCGCTGGGAACCGGCCTGCTGTTTCCCTGGAACAGGGCCTCTGTCAGCAACGGCTTCAGGCTTTTTCAAAACCTCCCGGAGATCCTCGACTACATTCTCAGGTCCTCGATATAAGGATATTCTGTCAGCTTCGCTTGCCAATTAGGGATCCAAGCCCCTTTTCAACCATTCGCCATTCGCGCAATCGCCGCCTTTTGAGCCCACTTCCGCAGATGATCCCGGGCAGCGGAATGAACCCTGGCGGTCCGTTGCGGCGTGCCCCGGTCCAACCGGACGATGGGCGGCCTTCTTCAAGACGAGGCAGCAGAATGCCCCCGTGAACGTCGTCGCTTCGACCTCAAAGTCCGTTTGCCTCCCCAAGGCCTCCATCTCTCCGGCATCAAGAAAAGGCTCCTCGAAGGAATGCAGCCACAGGAGTGCAAGGCGGAAGCCTCCGAACTGGGTGCGGAGATCCCGGCGGACCCCTTCGGGCATGTCACGCACGAGGTCGTATATCAGCGCATAGCCACCGGCCTTGAGAACCCTGTGCGCCTCGGACAGGGCGCGGATGGGGTCCTTCCAGTGGTGGAGAGAGCCGGTGGAAACCAGCCGGTCAAAGGCCCCCTCGGCAAAGGGCAAGGCCTCCGCGCTGGCGAGACGCACTTCGATTCTGGGATCCCGCCCGCACGTCTCGATATTTCGGCGGGCCTGCGCCACCATGGCGGGAGAGATATCCACGCCCACCAGCCCCGCGTCCGGGAGAGCCCTCCGCATGGCCCGCAGAAGCTGTCCCGGCCCCGTACCGATGTCGAGGATGCACCCCGCCTCCCCGTAACGGGCAATGTCATGGGCGACCAGCTCGTAATGCCGAAGGAAGATCTCGCTACGGCTCAGGGCGTTGTAGAGGACGCTCCCGGGCCAGGGGATCCCTTCGGGATGAACCCGCTTCATGAATGATCGCCAATGATCGCCCATAGGATCCGTACCCGCATTTGACCGATCTTCAATCCCTCAACCGGCCTTCGGGCCCGATGGCTGCCGTCGGCAATCGTGGTCTCCGGGCCCGCCGGAAAACGGACGACCGAGGCGATTTTTCCCGGGCTGCCCAGGCCAGTCACCATGGTGGTTTTCCAGAGGGCCTCCTGAGAGTTCGTCAAGACCGTGGCCTTCCGGAAACGGAAAATCTGTCGGCCTCCGTGCAGGAGCATGCCGCAGTCCGTCAAAGGGTTATCCGGCCCGCCCCCGACGCCTGCGCCCCGTCCCCGGGTCACTCCCCAGTTCCATCCCCTGGAGGAGGACCTCCAGGTATCCGTCCATGATCTTGAGGCTGGCCGTGGTGCTGGCCTTGGGGTACTTGTGGCGGATCTTGTAGCAGATTCTGTCGGGCGGAGCCTCCGAAAGACGGAAGATCCGGTAATGGCTTGTCGTCTGGGCCTTGCGCGCCACGGAGAGGGGCACGATGGCCCACTGACGCTCGTCTGAGAAGAAGGAAAAGATCAGTTGGGAGGTGTCCAGCCAGATCATGCCCCGCGAGTAGGGATCCCACCACTGGTCGTGCCAGATCCTGTAATCGGGCCCGACGAAGAAAAAGAGCTCGTTGTTTGGGTCCAGATCGTGGGGATGGACGGGTTTCGGTTCCGGCTCATCGGACTTTCCCATGCGCAGGCCCACCATCGGTTCGCTGAAGAACTTCTCCACCAGGACGTTGGGGTGTTCCCTTCTGAGCAGCGTAAAGGCCACGTCCACCTCCCGACGCTCGATCAGGTCATACATGTCCGGGGAATGGGACGTGACGACCTTCAGGTTGATCCGGGGCTGGTGTCGGCTCAGGGACTGGTAAAGGGGGGGGAAAAGGGCGTAATTGAGACTGTCGAGGGCGCCGATGGACAGGGAGAGTTTGGGGGTGACGGACTGGAGGGACTGGATCTCCTGCCAGACCGAGAGCCACCGCTGGGCAACCTCCACCAGGGCCTCGCCGGCCGAGGTGAGGCGGAAGGTCTTGTTCCCCTTCACCCGCTCGAAGAGGACCGTCCCGATCTCTTCCTCCAGGAGCCTCAGCCGCTTGCTGACCGTCGACTGCGTCACGTTGAGCTGTTCGGCCGCCCGGCTGACGTTCTGGGTTCTCACGAGAACCAGGAAGGTGTCCATCCCCAGGTTATGCATCGACCGCCCCCTCCAGCGATGAAATAATGGAATAAGAAATATCGAAATTATTCATTTCACATCATATCACAGGTTTTCTAGAATACCTTGCATAACCTGAACGGAAACTCTATAAAGGTCCGCAATCGCTTTCCCTGTGGGGTGGGTTTGCCGAGGGGACGGATTGCAGCTGTCGCACTTTTCGCCTCGCTGTCCGAATCCTACCCCGGGGTCTTTGATTGTTATCTTGACCAAGTCACCGGTTTTGTCAACCGCCTTTTAAGGGTCTCAGGACCCGACGCGGCGGCAGTGCTGGGAGGGGCCCCGGCGACCACTCAAACCTTCAAGGAGGAGGTCGAACATGACACGCACGAACAAGGTTACCCTGTTTTTCACCCTGGCGCTGGTCTTCTCGCTGATCGCGGGGACCCCGAGCTTCGGCGCCGAGGCCTTTCCGACAAAACCGATCCAGGTGATCGTTCCCTTTGCACCCGGCGGCTCCAACGACGTGCTGGCCCGCGCAGTGGCGAACGTCTGGACCAAGCACAGCTCCCAACCCATGGTCGTCATCACCAAACCCGGCGCAGGCGGCGTCCTTGGGGTCGAATATGTCGTCCGCTCCAAACCGGACGGCTACACCCTGTATCTTGGTCAGGGGTCGAGCCCCGACCTGACCATCCCGCACTTCCAGAAGATGCCCTACGATCCCTTCAAGGACCTGGCCCCCGTGGCCCGGCTCTCGATCCACTCGGTCGTCATCTGCGTGAGCGGCAAGTCCCCGATCAAATCGTTGAAGGACTTGGTGGAGTATGCCAAGGCCGGCAACCGGATCACCGCCGCCGCCTCCGTCGCGACAGGCGTCGTGGACATGACCCTCAAGGCCATGGCCAAACGGGCTGGATTCCCGATCACCGTCGTCCCTTTCACCGGAGGCGCCGATGCGGTTACGGCCCTGGCAGGCGGCCACCTCACCATGGGCGGCGGCCATCCCTCCGAGGTGATGCCGCACATCAAGTCCGGTCGCTTCCGGCCGATCGCCGTGGCCCTGGACAAGCGGGACCCCACGCTGCCGGACATCCCCACCCTGAAGGAACAGGGGATCGACGTGGTCACCTGGGGCTCGGTGAAGGGCGTCGCCGTTCCGGCCGCCACGCCGCCGGAGGTGATCCAATACCTCGCCTCGACCCTGAAAAAAGTGTGCGAGGACAAAGATTTCAAGAAGGGAATGGCGGCCGTTTACCAGCCGATCATGTACCAGGGACCGAAGGAGTGGGCCGTCTTCCTGAAGCAGGCCTACGATGACTACGGAAGCCTGATCAAAGAATTGAACATCAAAATCTGAGGTCAGGTCACCCTCTGAGGCACCCCTCAAGGAGAGGCAACCCGTTGCCAGGGGGTGCCTCTCCTTGGTCGTTTTTGCATCAGCGAGGAACTTGGATGGAGAAAGTACAACTGTTCGTGACTTGCATGGGCGAGAACCTCCTGCCTGACGTCCTCCAGAAGATGGTCCTGATCCTGGAGCGGCTCGGCGTCCCCTGCGGATTTCCCGAGGATCAGACCTGCTGCGGCCAGCCCTTCTTCAACAGCGGCTTCCAGAGAGAAGGGCGGGAGATGGCCCTTCGCTGGATGGCAGCCTTCGCCGACACAGAGGGATACATCGTGGCTCCCTCGGGATCCTGCGTCGAGTTCGTCAAGCACCGCTATCCGGCCATGTTCTCGCCGGGATCGGTGGAGCACGAACTGGCCCTCCGGACCGCGGGACGCGTGATGGAGATCAGCCAGTACCTCGTCAATGTCCTGAGGGTGACGGACGTGGGGGCCTCCTTTCCACACCGGGTCGTCTGCCACTCCCCTTGCCACCTTACACGGGGGCTGGGCGTCCGCAACGAGCCTCTGGAGCTCCTGAAGGCCGTCCGCGGGCTGGAACTGGTCCCGCTGGAGGCGGCCGATACCTGCTGCGGTTTCGGCGGAATCTTCAGTGTCGTCTATCCCGAAGTCTCCCGGGCGATGATGGAAACCAAGGTGGGACACATCGCCGCCAGCGGCGCCGAGATCGTGATCGTGAGCGAGCCGGGCTGCCTGGTCAATCTCCGGGGCGGTCTGCGGAAGATCCATTCGGGCGTCCGGGCAATGCACCTCATCGAGGTCCTGGCCGAAGGAGGTGCAGCATGAGCCGACCCATCTCGAAAATCGATTTCAGGGAAAATTCCCGGAACGCCTCCCCTGCCGTCGTCAAGGCCACGCAGAACAGCACCCGGACGGCCCTGAAGAAACGGGCCGAGGTTGTCCGGGAGTTCGGCGAGGAGCGCTGGCAGGAACTCCGCAGGGCAGGCCACGAGGTCCGCATGCACGCCCTGACCCACCTGAACCGCTACCTGGCCGAGGTGGAGCAGAACGTCGTCGCCGCCGGTGGAAAGGTCCACTGGGCCCGGGACGCCAAAGAGGCGAAGGAAATCGTCCTGGGCCTGGCTTCCCAGCACGGCGTCAAGAGCATCGTCAAGGCCAAGAGCATGGTCTCCGAGGAGATCGGCCTCAACGAAGCCCTGGAGGCAAAGGGAATCCGAGTCTTCGAAACGGACTTGGGGGAATTCATCGTCCAACTCGCCGGCCAGCATCCCTCCCACATCACTGCCCCGGCCCTGCACATGACCAAGGAGGAGATCGCCGAGCTCTTCCGGGAGAAGCTCAAGGTCGATGCCCGACCCGTCCCAGAGGAGTTGACCGAGCACGCCCGTCTGGCCCTGCGAAAGGAGTTCCTCGAGGCGGGAATGGGGATCTCGGGCGGCAATTTTCTGATCGCCGAGACGGGGACCCTGGTCATCGTGACCAACGAGGGAAACGGCCGGATGAGCACGACCCTCCCGCCGGTCCACGTGGCCGTCGTCGGGATCGAAAAAGTCATCCCGGACTGGGAGAGCGCGGCGGTTCTCCTCAAGCTCCTGGCGCGAAGCGTCAGCGGGAGCAAGATCACGGCCTACAACACCTTCATCACCGGCATCCGGGAAGGCGGGCCGAAGGAGTTCCACCTGGTTCTTCTGGACAACGGCCGTTCGCGGATCCTCGCCGACGAGGTGGCCCGGGAGACCTTGATGTGTGTCCGCTGCGGGGCCTGCATGAACACCTGCCCCGTCTATAACCAGGTGGGAGGCTACGCCTACGGAGCAGTCTACCAGGGGCCCATCGGCTCGATGCTGACGCCGCTGATGATGGGCACCGCGATCGCCGGCGGGCTGCCCTTCGCATCAACGCTGTGCGGGGCCTGCGCCGAACTCTGCCCGGTCATGATCCCGATCCCGGAGATCCTGCTCCACCTCCGGAAACGCTTCGTCGAGGGGGACGCCTTTGAGGGACCTTCGGTCCCGGGCGGCCTGAAGGCGATGGCCGCCATCGGGCGGCGGATCCTGGGTTCGCCTGCCCTGTACCGCCTGGGGGCACGCCTTGCAAGGATCTTCCAGGCCCCCCTGAAACGCGGCAGCTGGCTCCCCGCTTTGCCACCCCCGCTGAACCGCTGGACCCTGGCCCGGCCCTTCCCGGCCTTCAAGGGGGACTTCCGCCGCTGGTGGAAGGGACACACGGCCGCACCCGGATCGAAGGAGGGAAAGACTCATGAGTAGTAGCCACCTGTCGGCAAGGGAAACCATCCTGGGAAACGTCCGCAGGGCGGTGGCGGCCCATTCCCTATCCCCACTGGAACCTCCCGCAAAGGCCCGGTTTGCACCGCGCAAGGCGGACAACCTTGAAGAGGAGATGGAACGGATGCTCCTCGAAGTGCGGCGCCTGAACGGACAGGCCCTGAGGATCGGCGGACGGGATGAATTCGTCGCCGCCATGGCCGGGCTCGTGCGAAACGAAGACGTCAGCACGGCGGCTTTCAACGACCATCCTCTCCTGGAACCCTACGGCGTCGCCGGAATCCTGAAGGACCTCGGGGTCC
>CAYOGU010000071.1:0-13440 GCA_964403345.1 uncultured Syntrophus sp.
CTTCAATCAGCATGACGAACCGATCCGTTTCAGCCGGGGTGTTTTCCGCGGAGACCGGGTACGGCTGAAGATCAGCGACTCGAGCGCCTTTGATCTGGACTATTCCAGTATTCTGGGCTGATTCCCTCCGGACTGCGTCACGAAGAGTCTCCTACCGGCAATTGGATGCGGAGCGTTGAATGTGAGGATCGGTATGAATGGCCGTTTTGAAGGGATATATCCTCCGTTGATCGCGAGCTTTACCGATGATGGGGACCTCTATGAAAAAGGCTTTCGCAACGTCGTCCGCTACCTGATGGGCGAAGGCGTTCATGGCTTCTTCATCAACGGCTCTTACGGAAGCTCGGTTCTGATGACCTGTGAGGAGCGCAAGCGGGTTGCAGAAATCGTCCATGATGAGGTGGGGGGCCGCCTTCCCATTATCACCCATGTCGGCGAGGCCTCGACGCGAGCGACGATAGAGTTGGCCAAACATGCCGAGGCACTGGGATCGACAGCAGTCGCGGCATTCGTGCCTTACTACTATCCGGGCGCCAATGCCTACGACGAGGGGCAGATCGTCCGTCATTATGCCGAAGTTGCAGCCTCTGTCCGCATCCCAACCTTCATGTACAACAACCCTCGGACAAGTGGCTACAACCTCACGCCGGAAACCCTCGCCAAACTGGTGGCGGTGGGAGTCGCAGGGATGAAGGACTCCAGCGCTAGCTTTGCGCTGCTGGGCGAATTCAACCAGGCGGCGGCCCAGGTAAATCCCGGTTTTGTCTGCATGTGCGGCTCGGTGGCCATGCTCCAGCCGGCCTTCAACATCGGCATCCGGGGATGCATCGCCGGAACGGCCAACGCCTTTCCCGAGTTGGCCGTCGCCCTTTACCGGTCCCTAGAAGCCCGCGACTGGCGCAGGTCCCGGGATCTGCAAAACATCGTCATCGCCGAGCGGAAGATCCAGGCAGCCAGCGGGTTCCGCCCCGCAGGATGCTACACTTTCCTAAAACTAAAGGGGATTGACTGCGGCACGGTTCGGCGCCCCTGGCGGGAGCCAAACGAGCAGGAGGCCGAATTCATGAAGAAGGAAGCTGTGAAACTCGGCCTGTTGACCTTGTGAAAAACCAAAACGAACCCCCACCGTATCGGGGCAGGGGTCTCTCCCCTGCGAATCAGCCCTGCGTTGTCTGATTTCCCTGTTCTTCCTTTAAAATTCCTTTGGCTTCAAAATATGCTTGACAACCCATTTATACCTGTATATACAGGTGTGTCTAAGCAGGACGCTGTATAGCCTTTACCCGCTTGCTCTCGACAATCCGAACCGCCGCGCTAGAGACGGGGTAAGGAGAGACCCCGCGGCAGCGATTCTTCCAAGAGGCCTCAGGAGGGACGGGCATCGCCCTGGTAAGGGGTGAAAAAATCGGCCTTGCCCTGAATAGGGCTTTTTTTTTAGCCTGTTTTATAGTAGAATTCAGTGAGTTTTTTGCTTTCCTCTCTAAGAGGCCCTTTCAGGTTCTTTAACACGTCAAGTCAGGTCCTTTAACCTGGGGTATCCCCCAAACCAAGAGACGGATCGTCTTAGGAAAGGAGAGGCTATGAAAGAAAATGGTTTTCAGAAGCTCTGGAAAACGGAAGACTGGTGGTCGGTTTGGTTGGGTCTCGGTCTCGTCTTGGTGGCTATCATCGCCCTTTGGTCAGGCACCTCCATTAAAGGATGGGCCGTCCTTCCCGGCAAGGTAAGCGATTTTGGAAAGGTCTGGGCCGATCTTGCCAAGAACTTCGGGGGCTATCTGACCATATTCATCGTGTTCGGCTTGGTCTTTAGCTTCTCCATGAAGCTCATGGGCCACAAGCTGAGCCATTTCATCCCCGGATTCATCATCCTCTTTGTCGGCTCGCTGATCATCTTCTACCTGGCCGGGTTGCAGTTCATGATCGACTTCAACATTGAGGCCCCGCTCCTTGCCCTCATTGTCGGCCTGATCATCTCCAACATCTGGAAGATGCCGGACTGGCTCAAGGTCTCGCTGCGGACGGAATACTACATCAAGACCGGTATCGTCCTTCTCGGAGCCACCCTCCCGGTAACCCTCATCCTCAAGGCCGGCCCTGCAGCCCTGATGCAGGCCACCATCATCTCCGTCTGCACCTGGCTTGCGATCTACCTGGCCGCCACTAGGATCTTCAAACTGGATCCCCAGTTCGGGGCAGTCCTAGGCACCGGCGGGGCCATCTGCGGCGTCTCCGCATCGATTGCCGTGGGTGGCGCGGTGAAGGCCCAAAAGGAGCACATCTCGATCACCATCGCCATCGTCACGGTCTGGGCCATCATCATGATTTTCGCCCTGTCCCTCGCCATGAAACAACTCGTCCCGAACACCATCTCTCCGGGTGTGGCGGGGGCTATTATCGGTTCATCGGAGTTCGCCGACGCTGCCGGTTTTGCTGTTGCCGCGGAACTCGCCAGCCGTTTCGGCGATGCGCCAATCCACACCTTCACCCTGATGAAGGTCATCGGCCGCGACATCTGGATCGGGATCTGGTGCCTGATCCTGGCCTTCGTCTCGGTCATGCTTTGGGAGAAAGGCGAGGGGGAGAAGAAAAGCGCCGTCGGGGCCGGAATCATCTGGGAGAGGTTCCCCAAGTTTGTGCTTGGCTTCCTGGCCGGCTCCATCATCGTCAGCCTCCTCGCGGCCCCCGCCGACTACCTGGGCAAGGCCAAGTGGGAAGGTAAATTCAAGGGAAAGGATTACAAGGCCGATTTCTCGCAGTTCCAGGTTCCTCCTGAATTCACCGATCGCCTGAAGGTCGATCAGGAGAAAAAGATGCTCACGTTCAAGGGAGTCCTGTCCGGCGATGACCTGAAGGCCCTTAAGGCCAAGGTTACCGATCCGGGTCAGATCGCGGCGATCAGCCAACTGGCGGCCAGTTCGAACTGGGAAACCAGCGTCCTGGAACCCGATGTGATCTCGCCGATCAAAAAACTCCGCTCCTGGGCCTTCGTCCTGTGCTTCCTCTGCATCGGCCTGTCGACTCGCTTCAAGGAGATGTTCACCTTCGGGATGAAGCCCTTCTGGGCCTTCACCGTCGGCGTTTGCGTCAATGTTCCCCTAGGCGTGATCCTGTCGGCCTTCGTCTTTGCAGATTACTGGGCCAAGATATAGAGGCCTCATTGACAACCCCTGCTCAGCCGGCCGATGGCAGGCGCACCTGCCACCGGTCAGTTGAAACCACCCGGGAGAACGCTGGTGCGCGTCCCAGCGATGAACCCCTGTAACGCCGATTGGGATCTCAATCGGCAAGAGATGAGGAGGTCGGTTATGACGAAGAAAGCAACTCCCCTTCTGGATCAACTGGAAAAGGGAAGATGGCCGAGCTTCGTGAAAGACATGAAACAGGCAGCCGAGAAAAGTCCCATGGCCGATGATCTCGTCGGCCAACTGGAGCTTTCCTACAAGGACAAGATCGGACATTGGAAGCACGGCGGCATCGTCGGTGTCAAGGGCTATGGTTCCGGGGTGATCGGGCGGTACTCGGATCGTCCCGACCTTTTCCCGAACGTCCAAGCCTTCCACACCATGCGGGTCAACCATCCCACAGGGTGGTTCTACAAGACCGATACCCTTCGCCGTCTCTGCGACGTCTGGGACAAGCACGGCAGCGGCCTGACCAACATGCATGGCTCCACGGGCGATGTGATCCTTTTGGGGACGACGACGGAACACATCCAGAGCTGCTTCGACGATCTGACCGAGGCGGGATTCGACCTCGGCGGTTCGGGCTCGGCCCTCAGGACCCCAAGTGCCTGCGTCGGACCGGGGCGTTGCGAATGGGCCTGCATCGATTCCCTCGATATCTGCTACAGCGTCACGATGGAATTTCAAGACAAGATCCATCGCCCCATGTTTCCTTACAAGTTCAAGATCAAGACGTCGGCCTGTCCGAACGACTGTGTCGCCGCCATCGCCCGGTCGGACCTTTCCATCATCGGGACCTGGAAGGGGGAGATCCCCGTCGACCAGTCTGAAGTCGCAGCCTATGCTGCGGCGGGCCTCGATATCCAAAAAGAGGTCTGCGACCTCTGCCCAACCAAGTGCATGGAATGGAACGGGAAGGTCCTCAAGATCTACGATGAGGACTGCACGCGCTGCATGCACTGCATTAACCTGATGCCGAAGGCCCTCCGCCCGGGACCGGAAAGAGGCGCCACCATCCTCATCGGGGGCAAGGCGCCCATCCTGGAGGGAGCCCTGTTATCCTGGGTCGTCGTCCCGTTCATGAAATTGGAGCCACCCTACACGGAACTCAAGGACCTGATCGTCCGGATTCAGGACTGGTGGGACGAAAACGGAAAGTCCCGGGAGCGGCTCGGCGAGTTGATCAAGCGCCTGGGGATGAGGGTCTTCTTGCGGGCCGTCGGTCTGCCGCCCGTGCCCCAGATGGTCAAGAACCCGAGGACGAACCCTTATGTCTTCTTCTGGCCCGAGGACATTCAAAAGGAGGTGAAGTGAGATGGCGAAGACGGATATCGGCCCCCCCGATTACAAGACAATGCTTCCCCCCGTCATTGCCCGGAATTATGGGAAATGGCGCTATCACGAGATCCCGAAACCGGGCGTCCTGATCCATACGGCCGAGTCGGGAGAAAAGCTCTACACGGTCCGCGCCGGATCACCCCGCCTGATTTCGACGGATCATATCCGGGAGATCTGCGAGATTGCCGACAAATACTGCGACGGATATCTGCGCTTTACAAGCCGCCACAATATCGAGTTTCTGCTGTCCGATTCGGAGAAGGTGGCGCCCCTCCTGGCGGAACTGGAGAAACGCGGATACCCCGTCGGTGGGACAGGGCACGCCATCTCGAACATCGTTCATACCCAGGGATGGGTGCACTGCCACACCCCGGCGACGGACGCCTCCGGTCCCGTCAAGGCGCTCATGGACGAGATCTACGACTATTTCGTCACGATGAAACTTCCCAACCATGTGCGGATCGCACTGGCCTGCTGCCTGAACATGTGCGGGGCCGTCCACTGTTCCGATATCGCGATCCTCGGCATCCACCGGACGGTTCCAAAACCGGACAATACCCGCGTCCCCAATGTCTGCGAGATCCCCAACACGGTCGCATCCTGTCCCACCGGCGCCATCCGGGGGGACATGAAGAACAAGACCGTCACGATCACGGAAGAGAAGTGCATGTACTGCGGGAACTGCTATACGGTCTGTCCGGCGATGCCCATCGCCGATCCGGATAACGACGGGATTTCCATCTGGGTGGGGGGAAAGGTCTCCAATGCCCGCACCGCCCCCTCCTTCTCCAAGCTGGCGATTCCCTTCCTCCCGAACAACCCGCCACGCTGGCCGGAGGTGGTCGATGCCGTGAAGAACATCATCGAGGTGTACGCCAGCCATGCCCGGAAACACGAACGGGTCGGCGAGTGGATCGAACGGGTCGGTTGGGAGCGTTTCTTCGCCCTGACCGGCATTCCCTTCACGGACAAACATATCGATGACTTCGACTTGGCGACGGACACCTTCAGGTCGTCAACGCTGTTCAAGTGGGGGTAATTATGAGTGAGGACTTGAAGGAGCGCGTGGTGTCCATGTTCAAGGAGAAATCCTCCGGGGACAAGAAGATGTTCTATGTCCGCGACATCACGCGGTGGTTCCCAGGAGACGACCGGCACGCCATTCAGGACACCCTGAAGAAGCTGATCGACGAAGATCGTCTGCGTTACTGGTCAAGCGGCAGCACGACGTACATCATGTTGACGGAGTACTATCCAAAGGAATGAGGGAGCATGTTTCGAGCGGGAAATGGTCCATGAACCGTCCCTGCCCCCGTCTGATCCTGGCCGCCCTGCGGGGCGGCGCGGGAAAGACTGCTCTGACCGTGGCCCTGGCCATGGCATTGCGGAGGAAAGGGCATCGAGTCATCCCCTTCAAGAAGGGGCCGGACTACATCGACGCCGCCTGGCTCTCCCAGGCCGCGGAGGGTCCCTGCTACAACCTGGACACCTTTCTGATCGAATTGGATAAGGTCGTCCGCTCTTTCTCACAACGGGCGGAGGAGGGCGCCCTTTCCCTGATCGAGGGGAACCGGGGTCTCTACGACGGGGTCACCCCCGAAGGGGAGCATAGCACGGCCGAACTGGCGAAACTCCTCCACGCGCCGGTCATCCTGGTGGTCGACTGTGACAAGGTCACCAGGACGGTGGCGGCCATGGTCCTGGGCTGCCAGCGCATCGATCCCGACGTGGATGTCCGGGGCGTAATCCTCAACCGCGTGGGGGGAGACCGCCATGCGGCCGTTGTACGGCGGTCCGTCGAGGCCATCTGTCGGCTCCCTGTCCTGGGGATCGTACCGAGGCTGGAGGAGGCGAGGTTTCCCTTCCAGGAGCGTCACCTAGGACTGATCCCGCCCCAGGAAGACGAACTCGTCCAAGGGACCCTGACGACGGCGGGGTCCCTCGCCGAAAAGTATCTGGACCTGGAGGGTCTTGTTGGAATCGCCCAAAGCGCCCCGCCCTGGGAAATGCCTCCCCCACGGGCCGCGGCCCCGGGAAGGCAGGCCGTCAAGGATCCTGTGAAAATCGGCGTCATCCGGGACAGGGCCTTTCAATTCTATTACCACGAGAACATCGAGGCCCTGGCCGACGGCGGTGCCAGAATCATCGAAATCAGCGCCCTCGCCGACGAGAAGCTGCCCGGCCTGGACGCCCTGTACATCGGCGGCGGCTTCCCCGAAACCCAGGTGAAAGGCTTGGCCGAAAACCAGGGATTCCGCAGGTCCCTCCGCGAGGCGGTGGAAAATGGCCTGCCCGTTTATGCCGAATGTGGGGGATCCATCTACCTGGGGGAATCCCTGAGGGTCGGCGATGCCTGCTACCCCATGGTCGGCGCCCTGCCGGTTTCGTTCGGTCTGGAGAAGCGCCCCCAGGGACATGGATACACGGTCCTGGAGGTGGAACAGGACAACCCCTTTTTCCCCGTGGGTACCGTTCTGAGGGGCCACGAATTCCACTACTGCCGCGTCCTCTCCACAGGACCAGGCGGAGAACAAACGGCCTTTCGCGTCAAAAAAGGAACGGGGCTGGGAGACAGCCGAGATGGTCTGATCCGCCATCATGTGCTGGCCGGCTTCACCCATTTGCACGCCCTGGGGACGCCGCTGTGGGCCCCGGCCCTAATCGGGGCCGCCCGGAGATACCGGGAAGGAGGAAATGATCGGCCGGCCCCACGTTTTCACAAACAACAAGAATCGCCAGCACTTTATTTAAAATAGATTTTACGGAGGTTATGCAAATGCCCACGATTGAATTGGCCGGAAAAACTTACGAAGTCGACGAAGACGGATTCCTCCAGGAGCTGGACAAGTGGAGCGAGGAATTCGCCCAGGCCTATGCCGCGTCTGAGGAAATCCAAGGCCCCCTTACGGAAGAGCACTGGAAGCTGATCCGCTACCTGCGCGATTATTACATGCAGTTCGGCATTGCCCCCATGGTCCGCAAGGTCCTTAAGGACAACCAGATGGACATGAAGCGGCTCTATGAACTCTTTCCCACGGGACCGGCCAAAGGAGCCTGCAAGCTGGCAGGGCTCTCGAAACCGACCGGTTGCGTCTGAAAGCGCATCCACGCTGAATGCGCTGCAACCGGAACGGCTTTTTCCGGTCATGACAAGGGTTTTTTCGGTCCCTACGGGGTTCTCGGGATAAAAGGAAGGGGCTATGGGATTCTACATCCTGTCTTACCTTTGTGTGGCGGTCGCTGTCCTGGCAACCGGACAGAGGATCTACAGGCAGTGGTCCCTGCCCCTCCACGTCCGCTGGGAACTCTACCCTGTTCAGCACGAGAGGGCAGACAGGGCGGCCTACGGCGGCTCCTACCTGGAGGATCTCAACTGGTGGGAGAAAAAACAGGAACGGTCGCTTCTCAACGAAGTCCGGTACATGGTGCCGGAGATCCTGCTCATCCGTGGCCTCTGGAAGGAAAACCGGGGCCTCTGGTGGGTCTCCTTCCCCTTCCATTTCGGCCTCTACCTGATGATCGCGACCCTCGTCCTGCTGCTCCTGCATGCGGGTCTCGCCCTCGGGGGAGCGGCCGTCATCGCGGCCGGCTCCGCGTTCAGGACCCTCCTAGACGGGCTCATTGTCCTTCTGGGATGGAGCGGTCTGATCCTGGGGACCCTTGGCGGCCTAGGACTTCTCCACCGACGGCTTACCGATCCGGAGTTGAGGAACTATGCCACCCCGGCGGATTATTTCAACCTCCTTTTCATCCTGTCCTTCTTTATCTCCTCGCTCCTCAGTGGCCTGTCGGGCGATCCGACCTGGGAAGGCGCCAAGGCCTATACGGCGGGGCTCCTGACGGGAGGGCATGCTCCGACCGCCTACCAGCCGGGGCAGAACGTTTTGGGGGCGCTGGCGATCGTGACGGCGTCGCTCCTGGCCGCCTACATCCCGCTCACCCACATGTCCCATATGTTCATGAAGTATTTCTTCTATCACGAGGTCCGATGGGACGACACCCCGAACCGGCCTGGCGGCAGGATCGAGGCCGCCGTCCAGGCGAATCTCCGACTCAGGCCGACCTGGAAGGCGGGCCACGTCAATGCGGATGGGGAGAAATCCTGGAGCGACATTGCCTCTTCGGCCCCCAAGGAGGTGAAATGAAAAGTCCCCTGAACCCCTCCGACATTGCCAGACCGGCTGACTGTCTCTGTCCCATCGCCCCAGGGGAGTTGGCCCTTCTGCCACCTCCCTACGAGGACTTCAACCTGACAACGATCCCGCCGCTGAAAGCGGAAAAGGTCAAGAGCATTGAGACCTCCCTGGACGACACGGTGGCCATCGGGATCCCCAGGCCTGCCAGCAAAGAGGAAGAGGAAGCGTTGGTCCGCCGGTTCCTTTCGGGGCTACAGAAGCTTTTCGAGGAAAAGAACAACTGGACCTTCCTGCAGCCTCTGCTGCTCTCCATGGAGCACTGCGCCAAGTGCCAGACCTGCTCGAATGCCTGCCCTGTCTTCGAAATGAGCGGCAGGAAAGAGATCCACCGCCCCATCTTCAGGGCCGAGGTTCTCCGCCGGATCTGGCGGAAATACCTCAAACCCGGAGGGAAGCTCACCGCCAAATGGACCGGCGACATCGACCTGAACTGGACGACGATCGCGCGCCTCGCCGAGCTCTCTTACCGGTGCACCCTCTGCCGGCGTTGTGCCACAGTCTGTCCGATCGGCGTGGACAATGGCCTGATCAACCACGAGATCCGCAAGCTCTTCTCCCAGGAGATGGGAATCGCACCCAAGGAGATCCACGACAAGGGGACCCTCCAGCACCTCCGCGTCGGTTCGACCACAGGCATGACCCCGCTGGCTGCCAAGGACAGCATGGAGTTCATCCAGGAGGAGATGGAGGAGATCACCGGCTGGAACGTCGAGGTCCCCTGGGACGTGGAAGGGGCGGACATCCTGCTCATTCACAACGCCGGCGAGATGCTCGCTTGGCCCGAAAACGTGGGGGCCTTTGCCATCATCTTTCAGGCGGCCGGCATCTCCTGGACGCTCTCCTCCGAAGCGGCCGGCTACGACGCCGTCAACTACGGCCTGTGGTACGACGACGTCCAGTTCTCCCGCGTGGCCGTCAAGCATGCGGATATCGCCCGGAGACTGAAGGTCAAGAAGATCCTCGTCGGCGAATGCGGCCATGCCCACAAGGCCCTGACCGTCATCGCTGACCGCCTGCTCACGGGGGAACTCAATGTCCCGCGCGAGTCGGCCCTGGTCACGCTGGAAGAGATCGTCACGAAAGGGAAGATCCAGTTCAATCCGGGCCGGAACAACTTCCCCGTCACCCTGCACGATCCTTGCAACGTGGTTCGGGCGATGGGAATCGTCGAGCCCCAGAGGAGGATCCTCAGGAAGATCGCCCCGCGATTCCGGGAGATGACGCCCCATGGCGTGGATAACTACTGTTGCGGGGGCGGTTCGGGATTCGCCATCATGTCGGGCTTTAACTTCGCCGAATGGCGAACCCTTGTCAGTAGCCGCAAGAAGTTTCTGCAGATCCTGGAGGCCTTCAAGGACGAGCCTCAAGATGTTCCCAAGTACGTCTGCGCCCCCTGCTCGAACTGCAAGGGGGCCATCCGGGACATCATCGGCTACTATCACGCGGAAGAGCGCAGCCGCTTGTACTATGGCGGCCTGGTGGAGCTGATCGTCAACGCCATGGCCGACATGAAGAAGCCGATAATTCGCTTCGGGGATGAACCGTCCTGGACAACCTGATGGAAGAACCGACATGAGCCCACTGATGGCCCTGGTTGCAGTCCTGATCCTGACCCTCGTGTCCCTGGGAATCGCCCTCAGCGGGACGCTGACCCGTCTGCTGCTGGTCGTCGTCCCCTATGCGGTCTTCACCCTGTTTCTGGCCGGTGTCGTGTACCGCATCTTGAAATGGGCCAGGGCGCCCGTCCCGTTCCGAATCCCCACGACCTGCGGCCAGGAGAAATCCCTCGCCTGGATCAAGACGAGTCCCCTGGAGAGCCCCCCCTGTCTCTGGGGCGTCATCGGGAGGATGGCCCTCGAGGTCCTTCTGTTCCGGTCCCTCTTTAGAAACACCCGGCTCGACATGGGCCAGAACCGGCCCGTCTACCCCAGCGCCAAATGGCTCTGGTTCTTCGGCCTGACCTTCCACTGGTCTCTTTTGATCATCGTCCTGCGTCACCTGCGTTTCTTCATCGAACCGATCGGCCCGTGCATCACGGCCCTCTCGTCTCTGGACGGCTTCTTCGAGATCGGGGTCCCCACGCTCTACCTGAGCGATGCCGCGATGCTTGCGGGGATCACCTTTCTGTTCCTCCGTCGCCTCATCGTCCCCCAGGTACGCTACATTTCCCTTTTCACCGATTACTTCTCTCTCCTTCTGATCCTGGGCGTGGTGACCACAGGCCTGATCATGAGGCATTTTTTTCCCGCCGACCTTCTGCAGGTGAAGAACCTGGCCCTGGGGTGGTTCACCTTTTCCCCCTTTGTGCCCCAAGGCGTCGGCACACTCTTCACCCTGCACCTCTGTTTCGTCTTTACCCTGCTGGTCTTCTTCCCGATGAGCAAACTGATGCACGCGGGCGGGGTCTTTTTGAGCCCCACGCGGAACCTCGTCAACGACAGCCGGATGCGTCGGCACGTCAATCCCTGGAACGCCCCGGTGAAGGTCCATACCTACGAGGAGTACGAGGATGAATTCCGGACCCAGATGAAGACGGCGGGCATTCCCGTGGAAAAGGAGTAGCGATGTCCTTGGCAAAGCTCCCCAAACCTGAAGAGTTGATCGCGGTCCGCTATGAGCCGCCCGGGACCGGATGGATGGAGACGCCGACCGTCTTTCGTCCCGGGACCTGGAGTTATGCCGGTGGGGCCAAAAGCCTGACCGCGCTGGATTTTCCAAACCCCAGGTCCTGGCAGCCCTCCGACGAGAACTGGAAGCTGCCTGAAAACTGGCAGGCCATCATCCTGGAGGGAATGCGGGAGCGCCTGGAGAAATACCGTTCCTTCAAGCTCTTCATGGACCTCTGCGTCCGGTGCGGTGCCTGCGCCGACAAGTGCCACTTCTTCATCGGTTCCGGTGACCCGAAGAACATGCCTGTCCTGAGGGCCGAGCTCCTTCGGTCCGTCTACCGGCGATATTTCACCGCCTCGGGGAAACGTTTCGGGAAACTCGCTGGGGCCCGGGACCTGACGATCGACGTCCTCAAGGAGTGGTTCTACTACTTCTACCAGTGTACCGAGTGCCGCCGCTGCTCGGTCTTCTGCCCCTACGGCATCGATCAGGCGGAGATCACGATGATGGGTCGGGAACTGCTCAATCTCGTGGGCTGCAACATCAACTGGGCGATCGAACCGGCTGCAAACTGCTTCAGAACCGGAAACCACCTGGGCATCCAGCCCGGCGGGATCAAGGACATGCTCGAATTCATGGCCGACGACGTCTTCGACCGCACGGGGGTACGCGTGGAGGTCCCCATCAACAGGAAGGGGGCGGAGATCCTCTTTGTCACTCCCTCGGGGGACTTCTTCGCCGACCCGGGAACCTACACCTGCATGGGCTACATGATGCTCTTCCACGAGATCGGCCTGAACTACACCTTCAGCACCTACGCTTCCGAAGGGGGAAACTTCGGCCTCTTCAACTCCCACGAGTTGGTCAAGCGCCTCAACGCCAAGATCTATGCCGAGGCCAAGCGACTCGGGGTCAGGTGGATCCTCGGGGGCGAATGCGGCCACATGTGGCGGGTCCTGCACCAGTACATGGACACGATGAACGGCCCGGCCGACTTCCTCGAGGAGCCGGTCTCGCCGATCACCGGGACGCGCTTCGAGAATGCCCGTTCAACGAAGATGGTCCACATCGTCGAGTTCACCGCCGACCTCATCCGTAACGGAAAGCTGAAACTCGACCCGTCCCGGAATGACGCCCAGCGGGTCACGTTCCATGATTCCTGCAACCCCTCCCGGGCCATGGGGCTCTTCGAAGAGCCCCGGTATATCCTCCGGAGTGCCTGCAACCACTTCTTCGAGATGGCCGAGGACACCATCCGGGAGAGGACCCTCTGCTGCGGCAGCGGGGCGGGGCTCGGCAACGAGGAAAACCTGGAGATGAGGATGCGGGGAGGGATGCCCCGGGCCATGGCCGTCAAAGCGGTCCGTGAGACACAGGGGGTAAACCGCCTGGCCTGCATCTGCGCCATCGACCGGGCAACCCTCACCTCGTTGATGGACTACTGGGTACCCGGGGTCACCGTCTCGGGAGTCCACGAGTTGCTGGCCAACGCCTTGGTCATGAAGGGCGAAAAGGAAAGAACGACGAATCTGCGCGGTGAACCGCTGGAGGGGAAGGCAGCCGATGAAACTCTATGACCGGTGGAAGATCCTCACGGGGATCGTGATCTTCCTGATCGCGGTCACCTTCCCCATCTGGTACGGAAAAGCGAAGTCCGTCCCTCCGCCGGACCTGAAGCTCGATACGCCCGCGATCCAAGCGCTCAAGGAAAAACTCTGCGTGGAGCCGGCGCCTGCCATGCGGGCCAACCACATGAGGCTCCTGACCTCCTGGCGTGACAGCGCAGTCCGGGATGGGAACCGCACCTACCGTGCCTCCGATGGGAAGGTCTACAGGATCAGTCTGACAGGGACCTGCCTGGAGTGCCACAGCAACAAGACTGAGTTCTGCGACCGCTGCCACGACTACGCCGGGGCCAAGCCCAAATGCTGGGACTGCCACATCATACCGGAGGAGGTCCGCCAATGACGCCCACCCGAAGGGATTTCCTGAAGATCGCAGGGGCCTCGGCTGTGGGCCTGCTGCTGCCCCCCTGGGCACTTAAGGCTGACGGTGCCCAGCCCCTGACCGCGGTGCCAGCGAAGCCCCTCACGGCCCGGCGCTGGGCCATGGCC
>CAYOGU010000072.1:0-13422 GCA_964403345.1 uncultured Syntrophus sp.
CCCCCTGCCTCGACGTGAACTCGGCCTGCGCGAGCTTTGGGATGCAGATCGACTTCCTCGGCCGGATGGCACCGGATCGCCTCCCTCCCTTCGTGCTGATGGTCCAGCCGGAGAACTTCACCCGTTCCATCGATTTTTCCGACCGCTCCTCGGCGATCCTCTTCGGCGACGGAAGCACGGCGGCGATTCTTTCCTCATCGGTGAAGGCCGCTGCGGCCTTCGTGGAGGCCCAGAGCGGGACGAACGCCGCGGCCTGGGGGAAGGTGACGATCCCTCCCCAGGGCCATTTCCGCCAGGACGGCCATGCCGTCCAGGGGTTTGCGATCCGCCGGATGACCGAGTCCGTCCGCGTATTGATGAAGTCGGCCGGCGAGGATAACGGCCACCGAGGCCGTTTCCGTTTCATCGGCCACCAGGCGAACCTGGGTGCCCTCCGGACCGTCTGCGAACGGGCGAAGATCCCCGAGGAACAGCACTGGTTCAACGTCGATAGGTTTGGAAACACCGGATGCGCCGGGGCGCCTGCGGTCCTCAGCCTGCACTGGGACGAACTGGCCGCAGGGGACCGCGTGGGAATGGCCTTCGTGGGGGCGGGACTGACCTGGGTCCACCTGCTCCTGACCGTGGAGGGAGACGCGTGACTTACGAAGAGTTCAGGCAATCTTCCCGGTTCGGCCTCGAGGAACTGATCGCCTTCGCCTACGGGACGCTGGTGTACGATCCCCCGGAGGGGTTCTCGGCGCGCCTGCCTGCCCCTCCGTTCCTGATGCTGGACCGGATCGTCGAGATCTCCGGCGACGGCCGGCGGGGGAGGATCGTGGCCGAACAGGAGATCCGGCTCGACGCCTGGTACTTCCAGTGCCACATGCCCACTGATCCGGTCCAGCCGGGTTGCCTGGGTGTGGATGCCATCTGGCAGCTCCTGGGCTTCTACTGTGTCTGGCGGGGCGCGCTCGGGTCGGGCCGGGCGCTGGGGTGCGGCGAGGTCGCCTTCGGCGGCCAGATCCGGCCCTTCAACCGCCGGGTCCGGTACGAGGTCGAGGTCCGCCGCTTCACGCAACTCAGGGAATCGGGGGCATCGATCGCCATCGGCGAAGGCAGGGTCCTTGTGGACGGCGAGCCGATCGCCGAGGTCCGCGACGCCCGCAGCGGCGTCTTCCAAGGGATCGCCTATCCGGACTATCCGCGCCGGTCGGCCAACAGCGTGGGCGGAAGGTTGGGACCGTAGGGACGAAGGCCGTCGCCCCTCGACCATGACGGCCCTGTCGATCGGGCAGGAATGATGGGAGAGGGAGAGACCCAGACAGGTCGGACGAAGCATCCCGACGGTGAAAAAGAAAAGGGACAGAGGATGAGCGAAAAGAAGGTGGCGTTGGTGACAGGCGGCGGGACGGGGATCGGGGCGGCCTGTGTGAAAGATCTCGCGGCCAGGGGATTCCGCGTGGGGATCCACTACCGGTCCAGCGGCAAGGCCGCTGAGGCGCTCCTGGCGGCCGTCGGCGACGGCTTCCTCCTCCGGGCGGACCTGGGGGACATTGCCCAGGTGGATGCCCTTGTGGAAGGGCTGAAGGCCGAAACGGACCGGCTGGACGTCCTGGTGAACAACGCCGGCGTTTCCATCGATGCCGACATGCAGCGGATGCGGATCGAACAGTTCGACGAGCAGCGCGCCGCGGTCCGGGGGGCCTGGTACCTGACCAAGCGCATTCTTCGCCAGTTCATGATGCGGGCCGACAGCGGCCGGATCATCAGCATCTCGAGCGTCGTCGGCCACACGGGAAACGGCGGCCAGATTCCCTACACGATGGAAAAGGCGGCGCTCGACGCCCTGACCCGCTCCCTGGCCCGGGAACTCAAGGGGAGGAACATCCTGGTCAATTCCGTTGCTCCGGGGTTCATCGCTACCGAGATGACCGCGCGACTCCCCGAGGAGATCCAGGCGGGGATCCTGGCCAGCGTTCCCCTGGGCCGGATGGGTCGTCCCGAAGAAGTTGCCGAGGTGGTCGGTTTCTTGGCCGAGTCAGGATCCTACATCACCGGGAGCGTGATCCATGTCAACGGGGGGATGTATGGAGGCTGATCGGTTCATGCGGGATCGGGTCCTGGCGATGGTTCCCCAGCGGCCTCCTTTCCGCTTCATCGAGGACATCCTGGAGTTGGACGAGGAGCACATCCTGGGCGTCTACCGCTTCAGTCGCGACGAGTATTTCTATCAGGGGCACTTCCCGGGACTGCCCGTCACGCCGGGGGTCATCCTCGTCGAAACGATGGCCCAGACCGGTGTCGTGGCCTATGGCCTCTACCTGTCACTCCTCAAAGGGCGACGGGACAAGGCGGGGGAGATGGTCACCCTTTTCACGCTGGCGGAAAATATAGAGTTCTCGGGAGTCGTGAGCCCGGGCGAACTGGTCATGGTCACGGGCCGGAAGGTCTATTTCCGCGGGAACCAACTCAAGGTTGCCGTCGCCATGACCCGGGAGAACGGCGAGGATGTCTGCAGTGGGATCCTGGCCGGCATGGGAGTCCCGCGGGCCCGGTTCGAACTAAAGCCGGGGAATGCGGCGGCAGATCAAAGGATGGAGGAGGTTTCGTGAAGAGAAGGGTCGTCATTACAGGGATGGGAGTGGTCGCACCCAACGGGCACGGCCTGGACGCTTTCGCCGAGGCCCTGCAGGGCGGCGTCTCAGGGATCCGGCATGTCCCGGAGCTGGCGGCTTTGAACTTTGCCTGCCAGGTGGGGGGGATCCCCCAGGATTTCGATGCCGTCCGCAGCGCCTACTTCGACCGGGAGAAGCTCCTGTCGATCAACGACAATATCGGCTACGCCTCCGTGGCCGCCGTGGACGCCTGGAGGGACGCCGGCTTCGAAGTCCCCGAGGCGGAGGACGACCGCGTGGACTGGGAGACCGGCGTCATCGCCGGCTCGGGGATCGGCGGGATGGACACGATCAGCCGGACGGTGGTGCCGATGGTCAACGAGGGAAATGTCCGGCGGATGGGGAGCCGGATCGTCGAACAGGTGATGAACAGCGGGACGAGCGCCCGGATCGCGGGGCTCCTGGCCCTGGGCAATCAGGTAACCTCCAACTCCTCGGCATGCAGCACCGGCAATGAGGCCGTGATCGAGGCGATGATCCGGATCCGCAACGGTCTGGCGACCCGGATGCTGGCCGGCGGTTCGGAAGGGGCCTCGCCTTACATCTGGGCCGGCTTCGATGCCATGCGGGTGATCTGCCGGAAATCCAACGATCGGCCGGAAAAGGCCTCGCGGCCCATGAGCGCCAGCGCCGCCGGTTTCGTTCCCGGCGCTGGCGGTGCCCTGCTCATGCTGGAGGAATTGGAGTCGGCCCTGAAACGGGGGGTGCGGATCTATGCCGAAGTCTTGGGAGGGATGGTGAATTGCGGCGGGCACCGGATGGGGGGGACGATCACCGCGCCCAACCCCGAGGGGGTCAAACGGTGCATCCAGGGCGCCATGACCGATGCCGGGATCGAGCCGGACCAGATCGACGCGATCAACGGCCATCTGACAGCGACCTATGCCGACCCACTGGAGGTGAAGAACTGGTCAGCCGCCCTGGGCCGGGGACCGGATCGTTTTCCCTATATCAACTCGACCAAGTCCATGATCGGCCACTGCCTTGGGGCGGCCGGCGCGATCGAGTGCGTGGCCGCCGTCCTCCAGTTGGAGCGGGGCTTCGTCCACCCCTCCATCAACTGCGAGGACCTCCATCCGGAGATCGAACCCTTTGCCGGGAGCGTCCCCCAGAAGGCCGTGGATCACCCGGACTTGAAGATCATCGCCAAGGCCGGTTTCGGTTTCGGCGACGTGAACAGCTGCCTTATCTTGAAGAAATGGATGAACTGATCGCATTCCCTCCCGGTGCGGGAGGGCAGATATTACCGTTTTACATCCCATTCATTAGGAGGAACGATCATGAGCGAAGAACAGATCACCAAGAAGATCATCGAGATCCTGAGGAGCTATGTAAAGGATACGGCCCTGCTGGAGAAGGCGACGGCCGAGACCCACATCCTCAAGGACCTGAAGGTCAATTCCGCGAGGCTCGTGGACATCATCATCAAGTGCGAGGATGTCTTCGGGATGTCGATCGACGACGACGAGGCGGACCGGATCGCGACGATTGGCGACGCCGTGGCGCTGATCCGACAGAAGGCTGCCTGATCGGTGGCATGGACAGACGGGCCCTTTTTCTCCTCAAACTCCAGTATTTCCTGGGGCGTCTGGCCGCCATCGTCACGGCCCCCTTGCTCTTCGGGTTCGTACGCCTGATGGGCTGGCGGATCCGGGATCTGGAGCGCGTCCGCAACGAAGTGGCCTACCGGCTCTGGACCCATGACGGGCCCTGGCTCGTCTGCGCCAACCATCTGACCATGGTCGATTCGGCACTGGTCTGCTACGGGATGGACTCGCTGCTCGGCCACATCGTCCAGTTCGGGCGTGTCCCCTGGAATCTCCCGGAGCGGAAGAATTTCCAGAGAAACCCCATCCTGGCCGTCCTGTGTTATCTGGCAAAATGCCTTCCCGTGGATCGGGGCGGTGACCGCGAGGGGCTCCAGCGGCTCTTGGAGAAATGCCGGTTCCTGCTGGAGGGGAAGAACAACCTGATGATCTTTCCGGAGGGGGGGCGGTCCCGGACGGGGCGCGTGGAGCGAGAGAATTATGCCTACGGGGTTGGACGGTTCCTTGACGAGTTCGACCAGTGCCGGGTCCTGCTCATCTACCTCAGGGGAGACCACCAGGAGGGCTACGGGACGATCCCCCGCCGCGGGGAGACCTTCACGATGCAGGTGGAGGCCTTCGATCCCCGCCGGATGCCAGGCGGGGGGCTCCGCCATCAGCGGGAGTACGCCCGGCAGATCGTCGAGAAGCTGGCCCGGATGGAGGAGGCCTTCTTTGCCGCCCGTCGGTAACGACGTTGTCGATCTGAAGGACCCCGATAATTTCGGAAAGTCCCGGGACGGCCGCTTCCTGAAGCGGGTCTTCACCCCTGAAGAGCGGGGGAGGATCGCAGCCGCGGAGCGGCCGAACGCCCTCATCTGGTCGCTCTGGGCGGCGAAGGAGGCGGCCTACAAGTGCGTCAGCCGAAAAGTCCCCGCTGTCGCATCGGCCCCCCGACGCTATCCGGTCTTTCTTGAGGATACGACGAAGGAGGGGAAATCGGGCGCCCCGGGGGACGGTTTCCCGATGACCGGACGCGTCGAAACCCCGCAGGGCGCTGTGGCACTGCGGATCGATGGCACAGAGGACTATGTCCACGCCCTTGCGGCGCCCTCGGCGGCGTCGCTGATCGGGATCGTCGTCCGGATACTTCCTGTGGACATTCGGGAGCCGGCCGGCGGGGCGTCGGCCTTTGTCCGCGGCCTTCTGATCGCAGAAATCGCCTGCCGCCTGGATTGTCCTGCCTCGGATCTGGCCGTGAGCCCTTCCGGCTCGGGCGCCCCCAAGGTTTCCCTACGGGGGCGGCCGCTCGACCTGGACGTCAGCCTGAGCCACGACGGCCGCTACGGGGCCGTCGCTCTGGACGCCACATCCCTTGTCCAGGCAGTTTCCCCCCTGACTAGTAGACTGACTCCCCGTTACCGGATCAGCCGCCGCACCGAGATGTTGTAGAAGAGAATCTGCACGGCGATCAGGATCAGGATTACCGCCGAACTGGAGAGGGGGAGCCCCGCGTAGGAGAAGATGTCCTGCCGGGGAACGACGGTGCCGGAGATCTTCCTTTCCGCCTGGTCGAGCAGGCAGAACCCCACCCCCATGGTGACCATCCCGGTCTTTCCGTGGATCGCTCGTTCCGGGGGGACGCGGTAGACGGACACCTGGATGGCGGAAAGTCCGAACAGGAGGATCAGGATGGCCAGGGACATGAGAAATGTGGCCTTTGTGGCCCTCCCGGTCAGGAGTGCCTCCCGCTCGTCGCGCTCCCGGATGAAGGTGAGCCTGGTCAGCACCGCGTCACGGAGCGGTTCGGACAGGATCATGCGCAGAGAGAGGAAAAGGGACAGACCCATCCATAAGGCCAGGATGATGCCGAAGCCCCTGTTGAGCAGGTGCAGCCATCCGGCGGGATCGGCGCTGGTCCAATCTCCTTGGCTGGCCGAAAAGGCCAGGACGGCGATGGCAGGGATCCCCCACAGAAAAACCCTCAGCAAGACCGAATCGTAACGTTTCATTGTTCACCCTCCTCGACAGAAAAGATCGCCTCGATATCCCGATCGAAGAAGCGGGCCAGGCGGAAAGCCAGCTCCAGAGAGGGATTGTAATCGCCACGTTCGATGGCGGCGATGGTCGCACGGGTAACGCCGATCTCCCTGGCCAGTTGCTCCTGGGTCATCCGCCTCTCCGCCCTGAGGACATGGAGGCGGCTTGTGATCTTGAACTGCATGGCGCATCTGGACATCCCCATCCTCCCGATCGTTTTTCGACGGCCCGGAATGTATAATAGGATTTACAAAATGTCAAGTTTATTTTACAGGAAGTTGCTCAGAGGCCCACCCGATCCCCAGGGCATCGAGCCGGCTGGCTGTCGGAACGCCGGCCTCGTCCCATCCCATGGCCCGGTAATAACCCTTCTGGGCCATGGAGAACTGTTCCGGGTCGAGACCCTTGAGCGGGCCTGCGGCCGGGGAGCTGTGGAAGCGTTTGGGCAGGACGTCATCCTTCTCCGAGAAGCCTTCCCGGAGGTTGAAGATCCTGGCCAGGGCCACACCTCGGTCGACGACCTCGGTCAGTTCCCGGGCCGTGACCGGCCAGCCAGTGACTAGGGCGACGGCCTCGAGGACCTGGGCGTCGCTCCAGGGGACGAATTTGCACAGGCCCAGGTGGTTGATCAGGTGCGCCGAGGAGGCCTTCGCGTAGAGCTTGGCGCCCGTGCCAGGATTCAGGGCATCGAAGTCGTGGATCCCAGTGCCGTGGTCGGCGCCGGTGGCGTGCAGGCTGTAGTGGAGCCCCATCGCCTGTTTGCTGCGCGGCTCGTGCATGGGGAGTTCCTCCCCTTTGACCTGCATGGCGAATGCCTCGGAGCCCTTTCCGATCCGCTGCGCCGCCCGGCGGGTTCCCTCGGCCAGTAGGTCTCCGAGCCCCTCGCGCCGGGCGATCCGCCCGATCATCTCAATCATCGCCCCGGCGTTTCCGAAGCGCAGATCCAGGCCATCGGTGTCCGCGGGGCCGAGGATCCCCCGCTCGACGCATTCCATGGCAAAGGCAATCACCACGCCTGCCGAGATGGTGTCGATCCCGTATCGGTTGCAGAGCTCGTGGGCCTTGATCAGGGCCTCCAGCTCGTCGATCCCGCAATTGGAGCCCAGGGCCGCCAGTGTCTCGTATTCCGGGCCGCCGTAGACCGGATCAACGGCGAAGGGGCCATCGAGCCGGCAGACCCGCTTGCAGCGGATCGGGCAGCCATAGCAGTTGTCCATCTTCTCGACGTACTTTGCGCAGAGGACCTGGGCGTTGATCTTCTCCACGCCGGGGAACCGGCCGCCCTGGAAGTTGCGGATGGGCAGGTTTCCGTTGGCCTCGTAGGAAGCCATGTCCGAACCGGTCCCGTACCGCCAGTGCCTGGATTTCTCCCGGAAGTTCTCCATCATCCAGCGATTCAGGGTCCGGAGCTTTTCTTGGTCGGCCGGTTCCGGCAGGCGAGAGCCCCGGACGGCGACCGCCTTGAGCCCCTTGGCCCCCATCACGGCTCCCATCCCGGTCCGGCCGGCCACATGGGTGATGTCGTTGTGGATGCAGGCGTAACGGACCCGTTTCTCCCCGGCCGGCCCGATGACGGCCGTCCGGATCCGTCCGTCCCCGAGCTCCTCCTGGATGGCCTTCTGGGTTTCGGCCGTCTCCAGGCCCCGGAGGTGTCCGGCATCGCGGATTTCGGCCTTCCCGTCCCGGATCCAGAGGTAGACGGGCCTGGGAGACGTCCCCTGGATGATCAGGGCCTCGAAGCCGGCCCGCTTGAGCTCCACGCCCCAGAATCCCCCGGCCTCGGTCTCGCCGTAGCCCCCGGAGAGGGGGGATTTGCAGCCGACGCTGTTGCGGCCGCTCCCCACGAAGGTGTGCCCCGTCAGCGTGCCCAGGGCGAAGACAAGCCGGTTTTCGGGATCGAACGGATCGATGCCTCGCGGGACCTCGGTCAGGAGCGTGTGGGCGATGAACCCACGGCCGCCCAGATGGCGGCGGTAATGGTCCTCTGAAACCGACTCGACCGTCATTTGGCCGGTGGTCAGGTTCACGCGCAGGATGCTGTCATTGACGCCCTTCATGGTTTCTCCTTCTTTGCCCTGGTGGAACGGATCGTGATGATCTGAGGATAGGAGATGCCGCACCAATCCGTCAAGGGGGATTATGGTGCGACGGGGAGGATGCTCCGCCATCCCTTCAGAACGGCATGCCGGGGCTTGCGAGCGTCCTCCAGGGGAAAGCGCTCGGTGGGGGGTCACGCCTTTTGAAGGCGTTGCCTTCCGGTTTCCTGGGCGATTTTGAGCCGGTACCTGACCGCGGCGGCGGTGATTTGGAAAGCGCCCTCCATCCCGAATTGCTCCGTGTTGATGATCATATCGAAATAGGTCGGATCGTTGGCATCGTGCTTGAAGTATTTCTTGATGAACCCGGTACGGTCGGCGTCCTTTTTCTCCACGTATCTCCTGGCTTCGTCCCGGGATATGGCGCGTGTCTTCAAGAAATATGCGATCCGGGATTCTTGGGGCGCAATGAAGCGCAGTCGGAGGGTCGTCACCTTCGGCAGGATCATGTGAGCCCCCCGGCCCACGATGATGGAATAGCCGTGCTTGCCGATTGCGACGATAACACTGGTCAGATGGCGGAAGTAGACATCGGGCGAGAGATGGCGATTGGCGAAGAGGGAGGCGATCACGGAATCGATCTGGGTGACGGCCTTCTCGTCCAGGGATTCCACCACCTTCGTGCTCATTTTGGCGCTCTTGGCCACCTGCTTGATGATTTGGCTGCCGATGAGGTCCATCTTGAATTCCTCGGCCAGGCGTCTGGCGATTTCACTGCCCCCCGCACCAGCCTGCCTGGAGACGGTGACCATGAAGTCCGGCCGGGGCTTCTCGATCATCCGCCACCGCTCCAGGTGGTACTCCACGACCTTGCCTTCAATCTCGTCGTCTTTGATCCGGACGTCGCGGGTATAGTCCGGGCAATGGACGTTCAAGAACGAGTCCATGGAAATAATGAACCGCTTCTGACAATTCTCGCGCCAGGCGCATATGGAACAGATTCTTGTGTCGAGCATGGGTCTTTCTCCTTTCTTTTCCCGGTCGAGCGTTCCTCTTATGCCGCCCCGACATCCCGGGCCCCTCCCAGTGCCTCGAATCCCGAGACGATGTCAAGGAGCTCTTCCGTGATGATCATCTGGCGTTGTCGGTGAAACTGGATGAAGAGCTCTTCGAGGCGCTCTTCGATGTTCTTTTCCGCGCTCTGCATGGACGCAAGGCGGCTCGCGTTCTCGCTGGCCAGGGCGTTGGCGAAGGCCCGATAGATGCAGACAAACAGATACTCCCCGATCAGGGAACAGAAGATGGCGTCCCATTTCATGGTGAACAGGGGAAGCGTCGAGGATTCCCACTTGCGCTGTCTGAGCGTCCTGAGCCAGGCATCTTCGACGGGCAGCAGGACGAGCGACTTGGGCCGGTAGGTGGCACCCGAGACATATTCGCTGTAGAAGATGTGCACCCGTTGTATTTTTTTTCTGAATCGCCAGTCTTCCAGGAGCATCGTGATGTCCTGGACCAGCGGAGTGATGCCGGCCGTGGAGCCCGGTGTGGCCAGAACTTCAACGACCTTCTGTCCGGCATCCTCCAGGAGCTCCGCAGCGCGCATCCCCACGGCGATGACGATCCGGTCCTCCCTGCGGACGCCGGTCACGTCCATCTGATCCAGGGCGTGTCCGACGATCAGACTGTTGAGCTGACCGCACAGCCCCTGGTCGGTTCCGAAGACGACGGCCCCCAGCCTGCCCGTTTTGGATCCCGCCGCCGTCGTTTCGCGGCTCTGTCGCAGAACGATCTGGAGCCCCATCTCGACGGTACGATAGTACTCGGCGAGGGATTCGACAGCCCGCTGATACTGGCGGATATTGGTGGCCGCCAGGGCCTTCATGGTCTTGACCACCCCGAGCAGGTCCTGGGCGCTCTGGATTCTCCTCTTGAGGGCTTCGGTCGTCTGCAAGGGTCACCCTCCCTTCAGGCTGACCGTCGCCTCCCCGGCTGTGCCGGCGAGCGAGCGGTAGTCCAATTCGCTGAGTTTTTCCCCTGATTCGATGCGGTGGCCCAGATCGACGTGCTCCTGGGCCATTCTTTCCCTAAGCGAGGACTCTGCCTGCGAGACCTTGTCCACCGGGACGGCATCCAGCACCCCCGACGTGACGGCCAGGAGGGCCGCGATCTGCTCCGAGACCCGCAGGGGTTTGTACTGGGGCTGCTTGAGGATCTCCCGGACCCGCCATCCCCTTTCGAGGACCCTGCGCGTTCCCTCGTCGAGACGGGTCCCGAACCGCGAAAAGGTCTCAAGCTCCTCGAACTGGGAATAGGCGATGCGCAGGTCTCCTGCCACGGTGCGGTAGGCTGACAGCTGGGCCTTGCCGCCGACGCGCGAGACCGATTTGCCTACGTCCACCGCCGGCAGGATCCCCTTCTGAAAGAGGCGCGGCGACAGGTAGATCTGTCCGTCCGTGATGGAGATCAGGTTGGTCGGAATGTAGGATGAGATGTCCTGGGCTTCCGTCTCGACGATGGGGATCGCCGTAAGGGAGCCGCCGCCGTGTTGCTTTTTCAGGTGGGTCGAGCGTTCCAGGAGCCGCGAGTGGATGTAGAAGATATCCCCCGGGAAGGCCTCGCGCCCCGGCGGACGACGCAGGAGCAGCGACAACTCCCGGTAGGCGCGGGCGTGATGGGTCAGGTCGTCGTAGACGATCAGGACGTCCCTGCCCTGGGACATGAAATACTCTCCCATCGCGGTGGCGGCATAGGGCGCAATGTACTGCAGGCCGGGGGGATCCCCGCCCGTGGCGACGACCAGGATCGTATAATCCATGGCCCCGTGGTCTTTCAGGTCCGCGACGACCTTGGCCACATCGGAGGTCTTCTTTCCGATGGCGCAGTAGATGCAGACCACCTCCTTGCCGGACTGGTTGATGATGGTGTCGATCGCAATAGCGGTCTTGCCGGTCTGCCGATCGCCGACGATCAATTCCCTCTGCCCGCGGCCGATGGGGATGAGGGCGTCGATCACCTTGATCCCCGTCTGGAGGGGGACGGTCACGGGGTCCCGGGCCATGACCGCCGGAGCTTCCCGCTCGACGGGCCGCCTTCCGGAAGGCCGGATCTCCCCCAGATTGTCCAGGGGACATCCCATGGCATCCAACGTCCTGCCGACGAGGCTGTCCCCTACCGGCACATCGAGGATCCTCCCCGTCCGTCTGACCTCCGCACCGGCCTGGAGTCCCTCGCCGGGCCCCAGCAGGATGACGCCGATCTCGTCGGGGTCGATGTTGAAAACCAATCCCTGCAGGTTCCTGGGGAACACCACGAGTTCTTCGGCCTTGATGTTGGGAAGGCCGCCGACGCGGACGATGCCGTAACCGACATACTTCGCAACGCCGATTTCGTTGGGCCTGAGTTCCGCGTGCTGGTCCGAAAGCACGACATCCATCGTCCTGAAGGTATCCTCCAGGAACGATCGGAACCCTTTTCCTCCCGCGTCCTCTTCCATATGCCCCCTCCGGCCTATCCCCTTTCCAGTGCACCCCGGTACAGGGAGAGATAGAACTTCTCCTCCAGGGCGTCCAGGTAGCCCTTCATGCTCCAGGCGATCTTGTAGCCGTCGATCCGAAATTCGTAACCGGACAGAAGGTCGTTCGTTTTCTCGTACGTCACGTCGATTCCCGATCCGATCTTACCCAGGGCACGGGCCAGCGTCTTCCTGGCCTCCGGGGGGATGTCGAAGTCGGAAAGGACCGTGACCCTCTGTCCTCCAGCAGCAAGCGATCGGATCTTCTCCCGCTCGTCCGGGGACATGGTCTCGATCCTCGCAGCCAGGATGTGGACGATCCGCTGTTCGAGATCCAGGTCGGCCAGGTCCCTGAGCACCTGCCGGGTGATGGCATAGACCTGGCTTCCTGTCAGCCTCCGGAGTTCCTGGAGGATGGCCTCTCTCTCCGAGCGGAACGCCTCGATCCATCGGGCCTTCATCAGATCGACCTCCTGGCGGGCCTTCTCCATCAGTTCCCGGCGGTACGCTTCGGCATCCATCCGTGCCTTGTTCATAAGCTCATCCGCCGTGCGCTCCAGTTCCTTGAGACGCATTTGACTGGCAACCGCGTCTTGGTGTGCCTCTTGACGGACCTTTTCCGCTTCGGAGAAGGCGGCTGAAATCTTGGCCTCCCGTGCATCCATGGCGCCGATGATCCGGCCGTAGAGAAATTTCTTCAGAAGGACAAAGAGGATCAGAAAGTTGACAATCTGGGCCAGAAAGACGAACCAGTCGATATGCATGGCCTATCCTCCCGCTTTCTTGACGACGTAGGTCCAGAAGGGGTTGGCGAAGACGAGGATCATGGCGATCACGAAACAGTAAATGGCGATCGATTCGATCATGGCCAGTCCCACGAAGAGCGTCCGGGTCAGGGAGTTCCTCTCGTCCGGCTGCTGCGCGATCGAACTCAACGCGCTGTGGACGGCCTGCCCCTGCGCAAGGGCAGGCCCGATGGCGCCGATGCCCATGCAGAGTGCCGCCGCTATGATCGATGCCGCTGCTACGATGCTGACGCTGTCCATATGGGGTTCCTCCTTGGTGTCGTTCGTTCATCCGTCAGTCTGATGCCTTGGAATCATGAGCCTGCGACGCCGAGGCGATGTACACCATCGCTAGGACGGCGAAGATGTAGGCCTGGATGATTCCGATCAAGAGGCCCAGGACCTGCATGGCCACCGGGAAGAAAAAGGGCGTCACTGCCAGCAGGATGGTGATCACCTTCTCATGGCTCATCAGGTTGCCGAAGAGGCGGACCGCCAGGGCCAAAGTCCGCGAAAATTCGCCCATGATGTGGAAGGGGAAGAAGAGGAGGTTAGGGCGGAAGTATTCCTTGAAGTATTCGGCAAAGCCGAGCTTCGCGATCCCGAAGAGGGGGACGGCGAAAAAGACCAGGATGGCCAGGGCGGCGGTCGTGGTGAGGGACGAGGTGGGGGCCACGTATCCAGGGATGAATGTGAGCAGGTTCGAAAAGAGGATGAACAGGAAGAGCGTTCCGATGAAGGGGAAGTAACGGTCGGTATCCTCCCGGGAGATCTCTCGGATCTCGGACCGGACGCCGCCGAGAATGACCTCCAGGAGGTTCTGCCAGCGGGAGAGAGACCTTTCCGCGGACAGGCGGCGGGTGATCA
>CAYOGU010000073.1:0-13377 GCA_964403345.1 uncultured Syntrophus sp.
ACGCCGGCATTCCTTTCACGGACTGTACGATGTCTGCCTGGCCCTGACGATGAAGCAAAAGGTGGTGGGCAACGACGCGCAGGCCGATCAGAAGGATCTCGTGATCGTCACAGGGGCCAATCAGGGCGGCAAATCCACTTTCCTGCGAAGCGTCGGGCTGGCCCAGCTGATGATGCAGTGCGGGATGTTCGTTCCGGCCGAATCCTTTTCCGCCAACCTTTGCGCCGGCCTGTTCACCCACTACAAACGGGAGGAAGACTCCGCGATGAAAAGCGGAAAGCTCGACGAGGAACTGGGCAGGATGAGCGACATCGTGGACCGGATAAAGCCGAACGCGATGGTGCTCTTCAACGAGTCCTTTGCGGCGACCAACGAAAGAGAGGGATCCGAGATCGCCCGGCAGATCGTAGGCGGGCTCCTGGCGAAGCGGATCAAGGTGTTCTTCGTCACGCACCTTTACGATTTCGCGCACGGCTTCCACGACCGGAAAACGGACAGAACCATCTTCCTGAGAGCCGAGAGGCAGGACGACGGCAAAAGGCCCTTCAGGATCGTCGAGGCGGAACCCCTGCAAACGAGTTACGGGGAGGATCTGTTCAACAACATTTTTAATTCGGACGAATCACGGCCATCCGGGCTTCAGCCCAGAGAAAAGGACACGGCGGATTGAGAGAGGAAGTGTACCGCCTCAAAAAGAAAAGCCGATAAAACGGATCCATCAGCGCTTGAGGAGGGGAAACATGTATAAGAAGCTTCTGCATGGCTTGGACGGCTCCGGCGGTTCATTCAAGGCACTGCGCGAAGCCGTCTCTCTGGCCAAGCTTTACAATGCCGAGTTGCACACGCTTACGGTCGAACGATTGCGGACCCATGCCGAAACCATGGATGAAATGGACGAAGAAAAGGCGGGATTGGACAGGAAGTATGAAAAAACCATCCATAAGGCAAGAGCGCTGGCGAAAGCCGAAGGCGTCGAAATCGTCCCGCACTATGTCTTCGGTCACGAAGTCAAGGAATTTCTCGATCTGATTGAAGCGGCGAAATTCGATCTTCTGGTAATCGGCTTCAGAGGCCACTCGAAAGTGTACGACTGGATCCGGGGCGGCACATCGCAGAGCCTGACCCGCCTCGCTCCCTGCACGGTACTGGTCGTCAAGTAGGAGAAGGCCTGAAATAAATATCCGCTTTCCACGTTTTCATCCGCGACACCGGCAGGCAGCAAAATCGAGGACTCTCGGAAGGATCGATGAATAACCATCGGATGCGGGGCTCGGATGGTGAACGCTTCGTCCCGTGTCTTCAAAAATTGTCCCTGTCAGATCAGAGCAACCACCAGAACGATCACCAGCGTCAGGAGGCCATAGGCCACGTATGCATTGAGCAGGCCGTGATGCATGCCGGCCAAGCCGTGGGCGATTTTGAGGATCCCATCGCGCAGGGGCGCGAGAACCCAGCGATCCACGATGTGCACCTCCTGCCGGCGACGGTAAATCGCGGTCCTGAAATGCAAGGATGCGATTTCAGGCGTATCTTTCGTCGTAGGATGGAAGATGGCGTCAAAAATGACCCGGACCGGGTTGGAGAAGCCCGTGGCGGTGTAAGTCATCTCCGGGAGCAGGCGCCGGATCCCGCCGTCCCAACGCGGCCTATGGACCACGCTGCGGCGCCGCGCCAATCCCAGGCGGATCCCGACAAAGGCAAGGCCCAAAAGGGCCAGCAGCACCGGGAAGAGATACGATGGGGACATGGCAAAAACCACTGGGTTCCGGGCGCCGCCGCGGTGCATCACAACCAGTCCCCGCCCGGGTAGCATGCTCTCGCCCATTTGCGCCCCGAGGTCGCGGAACTCGGCGGCGAACGCATCCGGCAATTGCGAGTGCGCTGGAGCGGAAGAGAAAAACGGAGGGACCAGCGCATCGACGGCGCTCGTTCCAGTCAGGGGCGTCAACGCTCCGTTGAGGGTGGGAATCACGAAGGTCGGCAGCACGCCCAGGAGCAGACAGAACACGGCGAGCAAGCCCATCGGCGTCGTCATGGCGCGCGGCGCCTCGCCTGTCTGTCCGGCCCGCGGCGAGCGGGACAGACCCAAAAAGCCGGTGGCGAAGGCCTTCACAAAGCAGGTGACCGCCAGGGCGGCCGTCAGGGCCAGGACTGCGCCGCACAGGGCGAAGACCACCTTCACGCCGACGGACGGCAGCTCGGCGCTGCGCAACATGGTTTGCAGTGTCAGCCATTCGCTCACGAAGCCGTTGAACGGCGGCAGGGCCGCGATGGAAAGTGCGCCTGCCAGGAAGAACAGGGCCGTCAGCGGCATGCGCCGGATCAGCCCCCCCAGCCGGTCCAGGTCTCGTGTGCCGGTCTGAGCATCCACGGTCGCGGCACCGAGGAAGAGGAGCGCCTTGTACAACGAATGGTTGGTCATGTGGTAGAGCGACGCAATGAACGCGATGGTCGCAAGGACCGGCAGGCCTGCAGCGGTGAACACGAAACCGGCACCCAGGGCGGCGGTGACGATCCCCATGTTCTCGATGGAGCTGTGCGCCAGCATAACCTTCAGGTCGTTTTCCGTCGTGGCGTAGAGAATGCCGAGGAATGCCGACAGGGTACCGATGACCAGCGCCGCGAGACCGGGCCAGACCAGGGATACGGGAAGCAGGTCCATGTTGGTGCGGACGATGCCGTAAATCCCCAGATTCAGGATGACGCCGGAGAGCAGTGCCGATATGTTTCCCGGTGCGGCGGGATGCGCACGCGGCAGCCAGGCATTGAAGGGGACGAGACCCGCCTTTACGCCGAACCCGAAGAAGGAAAGCAAGAATACGGCCCAGCGGACACCGCCGCCGAGCCCCTGATGCGCGATTCTGATGGAGGTGAAGTCCATGCTTCCCGCGTTGACCGCGAGCAGCAGCAGGGCAAAGACGGCCGCCAGCGTTCCGGCCTCGCCCATGGTCAGCATCAGGTAGCCGGCCCGGATATTCTTTTCTTCTCCATGATCGAAGTTGACCAGGAGATAACTGAGGATCGACATTGTTTCCCAGGCCAGCAGGAACGTCAGCACGTCGCCGGCCATGAGGATCAGGGCGATGGACGCAAAAAGACCGAAAAACGAGAGGTTGAATGCTTTCAGGCTGTAACGGCCCCAGTAGCGCTTCAGGTAGGCGGAGGAAAAGATCGAAACCGGCAGAAAGACCAATGCCGTGATGACCAGAAAAAGCGCCGCCAGCCTGTCCATCTGGAGGCTCAACATTCCCAACTCCGGCAGGTTCCAGAGCGGGATTTGAACGGCTTTTCCCGTCAGCAAAACCCCGCCTCCAAGCCAGAGTGCGGCCAGTGCGGAGACAGACCCCACCCAGGCCAGGGATGCCGGACGCAGGCGGTCCGGGAGGAACATCCCCAGCACCGCGCCCGCGGCGCACAGACAGAAGAAAACCTGAAGCATAAGAATCACGCTCATTTCCATGGCAGATCGGACTCCTCCGGGGAAATCAGGGGAACAGGCGGTTTACGCCCCGTCAAAACGAGCAGGCCGTGCAGGATAGCCAACGGCGGGGGCGGTTGACCCGGCACCTCCACATCAACCGGAAGGAGATCAGCTACGCCCGAACCGGAGGCGAAACTTCCCGCCAGGGCACCGCCCGTCAGGGCGCATGAACCGACGGCGAGCAGCCGTTTCGGCGTGGGCATCGCTTCATAGGCCTTTTGCAGCGGAACGCGCATGTGGTCGGTGACCGGGCCTACAACGAGCATGACGTCCGCCTGCCTTGGCGTCGGCGTTACGAAGAATCCAAGGCGGTGCATGTTGTAGAAAGGGTTGTTCATCTGCTTTACCTCGTTCAGGCATGCTCCGCAATCGCCGGCGTCGACGACGAGGATGTGAACGGAGCGGCCGAAACCGGGGCCGAGTTGCCGTCCCGGCGGGTCCGTGCGCACGGACGCCCACTCATACCCCGCCGGCTGCCAGGCCAAGGGTGTCTTCGCGGCACGCACACAGCGGAAGCAATGGATGCAGCGTCGGCGGTCCACGACAATCCGTCCCTGTTGCCGGATCAGGGCGCCCGTCGGGCAGAGTTCCACGAGCGCTTCCATCGCATCCTCCGGATAGGAACCGCCGGCCGGAAACCCCGGCGATACGCCGGACGCGGTCTCTGCGCGTTCGGGATATCCTGTCGTCTTGATGCCGGTTGCCAGTCCTTTGCGGATCCATTGGCTCATGTTCGGTCTCTCCTTCCGTGAATCAGCGGTCGATCTCGGCTGCCGAGAGGTCAAAGGTGGCCAGGATGATCGGGAAATCCTGAAAAGCGAATCCCTCGGCGGCCAGATGAAAGCCGTGCCAGTTGGCGAAGGACGGTGTGACGAGATGGTACCGCGCCACCAGCCCTCTTTCATCGATCCGCAGCCAATGAAAGGCCGCGCCGCGCGGCGCCTCGACCCAGCCCAGGGCCGCTCCCGGCCGCACTTTCACGTCCGGCGCCAGAATCGGACCGGGGGAAAGCATCCCTGCCGCCTGCTCCATGAGATTCACCGACTCCCGGGCCTCGGCGAAGAGCACCCTCAGCCGCGCGAAGCCGTCGCCTTCCCGCTCGCCCGGTACGTTGAAGGCCAGGGTATCGTAGCCCGAGTACGGCTGGATTCTGCGCAGGTCGCGCACAACGTCCGAGGCGCGGGCCACCGGCCCGACCAGCCCGTAGTTGACGGCATCCTGTTTCGTGACGATTCCGACTTCCTCCAGCCGGTCAAGGAAACTGCTGGAACCGCGGAGCATCTCTTCCAGGCGGTCAAGACGCCTTTGAATGTCCCGGGCGTGCCGCGCCGCCTCACGGCACGCGGCACCGTCGAATGTCCGGCTCAGCCCTCCGGGAACGGCCAGGCCGAAGAGATACCGATGGCCGGTGAACGCGCCGGAAAGCCGCAGCAATTCCTCTTCCAAGACGGCAGCCTGGCTGTTGGCGACGGCCAGGGCGGTGGATTCGCATATCTCCTGGACCGCGCCGACATGATGGCGCAGCCGCTCCAGCTCGGCCAGAAACACGCGCAATCCCTGCGCCCGGGCCGGGACTTCGATGCCGCAGATGCCTTCGACGGCTCGGCAGAACGCCAACGCGTGGGCAAAGGCCGTGGTGGCCGAGAACCGCTCCGCTGTCAGCAGCGCTTTTTCCGTCGTGCCTCCCTCGGCGGATTTTTCGACGGCCCGGTACTTGTAGAACAGCCGGGGGATCATCCGGATCACTTCCTCGCCGACCGTTTCAAGAAGAAAATGAACGGGTTCGGTCACTCCGGAGAATATCGGTCCGATCGGCATGGCAAAGGCGCCGGGCGTTTCGACGATGAGCCGCGGCCGCCAGTCGGCTTCCGGCGCGCGGCCCTTGACGGGTTTGCCGCCGTCGAAGGCATGACGCATGGGGTCGAGGTTCTCCTGCCAGCGGTCATTGTGGAGCACGAAGTCGCCCAGGCGCGGATGGCCTTCGAAATTCAGTCCGAAAAGGTCTTCGGCCTCCCGCTCGTGCCAGTCGGCGGCGTGCACGAGGGCGCTGATGCTGGGGAAGGTGGTCTCGGACAGGGGTTGGCGGACCAAAACGCTTGCCCAGCCCGGTTCGCCGCCGTGATGGAAGACGTACCGCAGCTCCCAGGACGGGAAGCGCTCTTCCACGATGAAGCCGGCGAAGACCATGCCCGTTTCACGACACAGACATTCACAAATTTCCGGAAGCTCCGTCCTCGTGCATTCGATTTCGCACAGCGACCGCCCCGCATCGAGTCCGACCCGCGCCCTCCCGGTCCATCGCCGCTCCACAGTCTCCGCAAGCTTCGTCCATTCCATAACGACTTACCTTTCGAGCGCCGCCGCACCCAGGCGAAGCAGCTGGTGAAGCGGTTCCGGCAGATACAAGCCCAGCCCTGTCACGAGCAGCGCGGTGATGCCGAGGACGGCGAGGCAACTGGCGGGCAGGCGCAACTGCGGCCGGTTGCCTGCATGGATTTCCCCGAAAACCATGCGGTTGACGTGAAACAGAACTCCGATGAAACCGACGGCAATGAAAAGGACGAGCGACCCCGTCGCCAAATAATGTCCTCCGGCCAAGCCGGCCTTGAAAATGGAAAACTCGCTCAAAAACACCGCAAACGGCGGGGCGCCTGCAATGGCCAGCCCGCCGAAGAGCAGGCCCGCCCCGGCGATCGGCGAGATGCGGATCAACCCGCGGATCGAAGCGATTTCCCGGGTGCCCGTGGCCAGAAGCACCGCGCCTGCCGCGAAGAAACAGAAGGATTTCGCCAGGGCGTGAGTGAGGGCCTGGTACAGCGCGCCGTAATGCGCTTCGGAGGTCCCCAGTCCCACGGCGAGCAGGATGATGCCCATGTGCTCCACGGTCGAAAACGCGAACATGCGTTTGTAATCCCTCACCTGGAGCAACAGGAACGCGGCAACGCCCAGCGAGGCCAGCCCGAAGACCGTCGCCCACGCTTCCGCATGAGCCCCCGGTGCGGCCTTGAGCACCGGGAACAGCCGGAGAATCACATAGAGCACTGCCGTGGTCTCGACGCCGGAAAGCAAGGCACATACCGGAGACGGGGCCTGGCTGTGCGCGTCGGGCAGCCAGGTGTGCATCGGCACCAGACCCACTTTCGTTCCGAGACCCACCAGAATCAGCAGGAAAGCGGTCTGTAGAAGGATGAGGGGCATCTTCGACGCCGAGGCCGTCAATCCGGCCCAGGTATAGATCTCTCCGCCGGCCGCCTGCATTGCGGCGAAAAGTATCAGGAAGCCGAGCAGGGCGACGGCGGCGCCCATGAGCGAGAGGACGACATATTTCCACGCCGCCTCCAACGCTTCGCGCGTGTCTTCGAAACAGACCAGAAGGGCCGAGCACAGCGTGGTCAGCTCGACGACGATCCAGACCAGCGTCGGCTCCACCAGGACCGGGATGGCCAACATCGAAAAGATAAAGAGGTTGTAATTGACGTAGTAGAGGCGCAGGCGTTTCGGTGCGTGCGCCTCCGCCGACATGTAACCCCAGGAGAAAAAAGCCGCGGTGACGCCGACAAAGGCGATCAAGAGGAGCACCAGTGCACTCAATCCGTCCACCACGATCCAGTTGGGGGCCACGACGGCGGGTCCTGAACCCACGACCCGCCGGGCGATATCGACGCTGTCGGCCAGCACGGCGAGGCAGGAAGCGATGGTGACGGCCGGCGCGAACCGCCGCCAGGGGAGACAGGACAGGGCCGCAGCCGCCAAAGGAAGACCCAGCAGAACGATGACATTCATTGGCGCGCCTCCTCCCGGGGTCTCCCGGGCAGGTGCTCTTTCAGTTCGGACAAAGTGCCGACTCCGGTCGTCCCGATCCGTCGATGAACCGCACGAATCAGGACGCCCGTTATGAAAACGACGATCAGCCCGTCCGTGCAAATGGCCAGTTCGACCAACAACGGCATCTTGCGGGCAAGGACGATGCCGGCGAAGAAAGCGCCGTTTTCCATCGCCAGCAATCCGATGAGCAGCGGCAACGCTTCACGCCGCACCGTGAGCGTGTAGGCACCGATGAAGACCCCCGCAATGCCGATGGGCACATTGGACCCGTGAAGTTCGAGCGCGGTTCCTTCCTGCAGAAGCCCCCCCAAAAAAAAGGCCAGGATGGCAAGGGACAGCGCGATAAGCAGGGATATGGGGATGTTCAACACCTGCTCGATTTCGCGGCGGGTATAGACTTCCCCGGGCACCGTGCGCCGGAGAATCCAGGGGATCAGGACCGGTTTGGCGATCACATTGACCAGCGCGACGCCGTACAGATGCCACGAGGCGTACTTGAGGCCCAACAGCAAAGCCGAGACGGCCAAAAGGAGCGATTGGGCAATGAAGAGGTTCAGGCAGCCTTTTGCCTGGCGCGTCATGGCGATGCCGAACGCGGCCAGGAGAAACAGACCGCCGGCCAGGGTGTTCAGCGGGTCCAAGAAGGGGAGTATGGCGTGTGGCGCATCCATGGACGTCCTTTCACAGGGAAAACAAGCGCATGATCATAGCCGCTACGGAGGTGATGAAAGCGCTGCCCAGGAATTCGCCGATCCTGAACAGACGCAGCTTAGCCAGCGAAGATTCGATGGCGACCAGCACCAGCACGAAGAGGAAAATTTTCGAGAGCACCAACAACACGGCCAGGAGCACTTCACTCAGGACCAGGTTCTCTGCGAGGCCCCAGGGCGTCACCAGGACGTTGAGAAAAATACAGAGCAGGATGAACATCTTCATCTGGCCGCCCCACTTCATCAGCGCCGCACCCCGGCCGGAGTATTCCAGCGACTTCGATTCCTCGATCATGGCCAGTTCGAAGTGACCGGAAGGATTGTCCACCGGGATTCGCCCCGCTTCGGCGATGATCAGCATGAAAAACGATGCCATGAGCAGGACATGCGACGGCAACAGGAAATTGGAAGGCGGCGAAAGCCACCGTTGTTGTACGATGTAGGGGATGGTGGAGTCGGCCACGAAAGCGACCGTGAAGAAGACGATGATGAACACCGGCTCCGCAAGAAAACCCACCATGCGTGTGCGGCTGGCTCCCATCGGTCCATAGGGGTTGGCTGTGTCCACTGCGGCCAGGGCCGTGAAAAATCCGCCCAGAGCCAGCACGAATCCTCCGCCGACCATGTCTGCCATGAAGGCGAAGAAAAGAGGGTAAGCGGTGAGCACCGGGATGAGAAGCGCCACGAAGATCGGGGTGACAAAAGCGACGTATGGCGCAACCCGGAAAATCCACGAGCTGTCTTCGGAAACAACTTCATCCTTCAGGAAGAGCTTCCACAGGTCACGGTAAGGCTGGAAGATGCTGGGGCCGTGCTTCGACTGGACGATTTCCTTGAGCCGGTTGATCACGCCGGCCACCAGCGGCGAAAAGACCAGGACCACAAGGACCTGCAGGAGGTTGAAGAAAATACGCTGGCTCATGTCCCGAGCCTCCCTTCGTCCAGGGTTGCATCACGACGATGAATTCCGCAGGCAATCAGGACTGCGGGATACTCGACAGGCCGGCCCTCTTGACGGACAGGATGATGGGGATCTGTTTTTCCCGACTGCAAGCTGGAATTCATATGAGCTCCCTCAGATTTCTCTGACAGGAGTCATCAGCCTGCTAAGGCATTTCTCTGGAGGGGGACTCCATCCCTCGGTACGGACGGTCTTGCTTGAGGTCTGCTTTTTCGAGCGCCCTTATAGGGGGAAAAGAATGTCCTGTCAAGAAAAAAATTCAAGTCCCCGGGCAATGGGCCTTGGACGACCAGGCGTCATCCCTTCAGCCGGCAACGGTCTTAGATGCGTTTCCGGACCGCCTGTTGATCCCGCGATTTCATCTTCCGTATTCGATCGGGCGCAACTCGCAAGGCCGTCAATACCCCCTCGATGTCTTCCTGGAGATACCATGGAACCAGAGACACGAGTCTTCCGAGGCGGCGTATCATCATCACACGATCCTTTTTTACTGCGAAGGCTGTTCCCAACTTTGAAGCAACGACAACCAGCTCGGCGTCCGATTCTTGAATCAGTCTCCTGAGAATCAGCCAGTCTTCGGCACGGATTCCGATTTCAGACAATATGCCGACGGCGGTGCGGCGTCGTCTCAGGCTCGACGGGGTCTCACAGGACGAATCGGGTCGGGGGGTCACCGCGGAACGTACCAACGTCTCGCGGGAATCTTCACCCAGCTTCATGAATGCATCTTTCGCCGCGGAACGGTAATAATCATCCTCGAGAGCGCGCTCGAAATAGGGCATGGCTTCCGGACGATGATATTCCGCCAGGGCTTCGATCAGGCCGATCAACGTCTGACTTTCAGACAATTTCAGCAACGACCGGTACGTATCATCATCCGGCCAAGCGGAAAGGGAACGGGCCGCCGCACTCCGGACGGTTTCTTCGCCGAATCGGTCTTCCGGATCGGCGATGCTTTTTGTCAGGAACAGGTATTCGACGAGGATGTCCTTGGCCCCCAAGCGTGCCAGAGCCTTAACGGCCCGAAGCCGGGGTTGAAAGATCTTACGGGGTCTGCCCTCCAGAAGAAACGCACGCAACGGGGGGATGGCTGAAGGACCGCACTGTACGAGACGTGCAGAGGCCCCTTCGCCTTCGGTCAGGGAATCCAATTCGCCGATCAGCCGGGAAATCTCCTGAATCGAGCACCCCGATCCGCCGTCACCGAAGTAGGACTGTTTTCCTGAGACAGGCATCGTAAAACCCTTTCGGGTTTCCCCGACCGGAGAGGAATCACATGATACGGAGCCCAAAACCGAGGAACGTCATGAACAATCCTCCCGCGATGAGACCAACAGACCACTTTCCGGGAGATCCCCTTACCGTCTTCCCCAGGACGGAGCCCAGCAGTCCCAACAGAAACAAGGACACCAACACGCTCAGCCATGGGGCAGCGGGAAAGGCCGCAGCCAAAGACAGGGGAAGAAGCGCGCTCACAAAGCTGCAGGATCCTGAAACGAGCGCTTCCACGACAGCTTCGCCGAGCACCATCCTGCCGAGACGGGTCGCCGCCAATTTCCCCCGTTTCCTCAGGTTCAATTGCGCGGCCGCACGAACCAGCTGAGACCGAAGGTCCGCATATCGTCCGATATAAAAAACAAAACCTGCCGTGGCAAGCGCAAAAACGGCAACCTTCAGCGCCGATTCAAAATCGACCGGAGTTCCATGACCGAGAATTTTCTGTGCCGCCAACAACATCGCCGTCAAAATACCATCCACAAGGCCCATGACAACGGCCAAGCGATATGTTTGGCGTTTCAACCAATACGGCCATGTCATGTTCTTCTGGGTACCGCACCTTCCAGAATCTTTGAGCCGACCACGATCTCATCCAGGCTGTGGACAACGGCCCCTGCGGTTTCAATGGCCTCCACGATCTTATCGTAATCGAGGCCGTTTCCTTCAATCGTGACGTCCATGTCCATCGTTTCCATATCGATCTCGGTGACCACAATGTTCAGTGCTTCAACACCCTGAACAGAGCTGATCGCCTTTGCCAGTTCGATCAGGGAAGGACGGGTGACGTTTTTATCCACATCCAGCAAAAGTCTTCTTATATTCATAAATTCCCCCATACATGGACAAGCGGCCCCTCATGTATCTTATCGAATTTTCGTCTATCCGTCCATTGATCCATGGGGGACTTTCTTCGCATTCGCCATCGCCAATACGATAAGGGCGCCCCTCTTGTTTATCCTTCTTCGATCCGCTCGGCCTTTTGTTCCGTCAGCTTTTCCGGAGCTACCAGCAGGTGCTTCGGCAGGAAAGCCATCCCTGCAATGAGCGTCGGAACGACGGCGCTGGCAATCACGGCCGCCACGAGGAAGGAATACTGGGCCTGAGTCAAGATCCCGTGAGTCAGGCCGTATAACGCCGAGATCGTGCCGAAAGTCAACCCCGTGGACATCAGCAGGGTATAGTACCAGCGTTCGTTGCGGTTGCGGCGGAAGCGGGCGATGACGGGATAGAGGCCGAAAATCTTGGTCGCCACCTTGGCAGCCAGCAATCCGATGAAAATCAATGGCATGGCGATGAGAGCCGTGAGGGATACCAGGGTTCCCGCCCGCAGGAAATAGAAAGGCGTGAGGAAGCCGACTGTCAGGGTGCGCAGCCGCCGCATCCAGAAGGCGTCCTTTGCGGCGCTTCCGGCCAAGACCATCCCCACGAGGTATGCCGGAAGCACCGCCTCGCTTCCGGACCAAAGGGCCAGGGCACCCAACCCGAAAAGGACGAGGATGACCCACTTGGCCCTGATCGCAGCGGTCCGGTTGGCGTAAATTTTCGTCATGATGCGGGTTGTGTAAGGCAAAAGGACCAGGGCGGCGGCGCAAACGATAACAAAAACGACCGTCTTGTACGTAAAGGGAGCAAAGACCAGGCCGAGGGCGACGACCGTCCCAAGATCGTTGATGAAGCAGGCGCCCAGGATGCCTTTTCCGAATCCGGTCTTGTTCAGACCCGTCTCCAACAAGACCGAGTAGACGACGGCCATCGAGGTTGTGGAAAGAGCCACGCCGCACAGCAGGCTGGCGCGCAGGCTCCATCCGATCCCATAATAGGCGATGGCCGTGCAACCCAGGAAAGGCGCCAAAAACCCAATCAGTCCGACGACGGTCACTTCCCCGACCTTCTTGCGGATCACGACGGGATCGAGCTCCGCGCCGGCGAGAAAGGTCAGCAGCACGGACCCGGAGGAAGCCAGGAACCGCAGCCATTCCGAGTCGGCATGCAACATCTCAAAGACGCCAAGGGAAGAAGCCACGGCGGCGGCAATCACGCCTATGCAGATTTCGACAAGGGCGATGGAAACCCGAAGGTGATAGGCGATAACGGCGGAAAGGACGGCCAGCGTAAACCACAGGCTGGCCACGGTGTAAATCTGTTCCATGATGAAGCTCTCCTTCTGTAAACCGCGCATTGTCATGACGCAAACAAAAAAACCCGCTTCGCGACGGGTATCGGACCGCGCGGTGACGACTCCGAAAACGCTTGCGTGGTAGGAGTCGTCAGCCCGGTCCGGGCGGTTTAACGGGGGGAACTCCATCCCCATAAAATTTTTTTATATAACAAATGAGGTCGGTGAATGCAAGACAAAAAGAGTCGGAGCCTGTGCTGAATAGAAACCGGAAGGCTTTGGGAAAAGGAGATACGGAACGTTCCAGATCAGGATATCGGATCCGAGGAATATGATGGCCGTCGGAAAATCCGAGCAGCTGCGGGCACGTACATCAACGGGCCGCAACAACGTTCGCGTCGCTGCGGCCCGCCGGAAAACAGGATAGACTTTTCTATTAAACCGCTTTCTTCAGGAAACCGGATCTTATGCAGCGGGTGCATGCCTTGACGCGTTTCACGGCACCGCTCTTGTCGTCGATGCAGCGGATTTTCTGCAGATTGGGATACCACACTTTCACGCTCTTGTTGTTCGCGTGGCTGACCTTATGACCCTTGACAGGCTTCTTGCCGCATACCTCACAGATTCTCGACATGGCCATACTCCTTCCAGTAATGCTGCAGCTTACTAAACCAAATCCGATCACAATGCAAGCATTTTTTACACTTTACGTCTCTGCCTCGGTTTGCGGCGGCGGATCCCCCGGGCGGTCCTCGGGGGCCGTCCGGATCTCCGGCATGCCCTTCCTCCCGGCGAGTCTGGCGGCCTCCAGGCCCGACAGAATCTCCCCCTCGAGCCCCAGGCCGGCCTTCAGCATCGCCCCGGTCAGGAAGACGCGGGGGATGGAGGTCCGCGGCGAAAGGGTGGTGGTCCTCCATCCCCCGCGAAAGGGTGGTGGTCCCCGAGAATGCCCCTCCCCGGACCCCGTATTTGTGATTCGCGGCCTCCTGGGACCGCCGCGAGCACG